>DASQKG010000452.1:0-9438 GCA_035630655.1 Pyrinomonadaceae bacterium | reverse complement strand
AAGGGCGTCAGGATTCAGAGAGGACGCAGAAGACAAGCGCGCGAGTTGTGCATCGAGCTTCTTCTTCGTGTTGAGCGCGATCACCAGCGCCACGACTGGCAGCACCACAGCTACCAGAACCAAAACCATAATAACGAGGATGATGATGACCGCGATATTGTCCATACTGTCGAAAGAGCGGGGCCTTTGGTAGAGAAACCAACTAAAACTTCCGTTTAGAGTGGGCACTTGTGCCCGGTCATGTCGTTACGGAAATCCTGGAGCAGCGCGCGGCCAAAAAGAAATGACATGATATCAGCCGGCGTGTGGTACGCGGCGCATTCTATTTACGAGTCGGGCGTAAGGTCAACGAATGGCGGCGGGAAGAGTTTGGTGTCCGATAAGCTAAAGGAAGCTCTGATCAAGTCTGCCGGAAGTGATTTGTACCGCGAAGCGGTTGCGTAATTTAGCCCAGGTTGCCGCGCTGCGCGGCTACCCTGGGATCCAACAGTGGAAGGGGCTCAACCCCCACGGGGTTGCGTCTGTACCGTGCAAATCGAACGTATCAGTCAATCAATAACATTGAACCACCCGGCCATGCCTCTCACCTGACACAACCCCGTTGGGGTTGCGTATCGTTAAACTCTTTTACCCAGGGTAGCCGCGCAACGCGGCAACCCTGGGCTAAATCACGTAACCGCTTCGCGGTACAAATCCACGGTCTGACTTAATCAGAGCTTCCCTTCAGTTTATCAAACACTCTGAACCAAACCCACCAACTGCGAGGCGAGTAGTGGCTTCGGCAGATCAGGTAGGCGCGTTTGCTTTTCGGGTTCGATCAACTAAAATCGCGGCCGCTTTGAACGCCTTCCTTAGGACCGGTGTTATGCTACAGAAAACTATGCGCTCTTACAGGACCATCTTGAAGTTAATTGCGACAGGCGCCTGCCTGGTTATCGCGTCGTTGACTTTGACAACGGCTTTCGCAGAAGACTGGCGGCAATTTCGTGGACCAAACGGCAACGGCGTTTCGGCATCGACCGGCCTGCCTGAGGAGTTTGGACCCACCACGAACGTGGTTTGGAAGAAGTCGTTGCCGCCGGGACATTCCTCGCCTGTGCTGACGCGCGATCGCATCTTTGTAACGGCGTACGAAATAATCAAACAACAAACGGCAGACGGCAGACAGCACACGGCAAGGCTCCAGCGATACGCTCATAGCAGATTGCAGGAGAGTCCAATCGAAAAAGAAAACTATAAGCTACTGGTCATCGCTCTCGACCGGAACACAGGAAAAATGCTTTGGCAGCGAGAGGTGCCGAGGTCGCGTGTGGGACGTTTGCAAAATGTAAATAACCCCGCGTCACCGAGTCCTGTAACGGACGGTTCGAATGTCTACGTCTTCTTTCAGGAGTTTGGGTTGATCTCGTTCGACGGTGCAGGCAAGGAGCGTTGGCGGCTGCCACTCGGCCCGTTCAACATGTTCTACGGCTTCGGGGCGTCTCCAATTCTCGTGGACGACAAAATAATCCTGCCGGTAGATCAAGACAGCCCGAGTTCATATTTGATCGCGGTCGATAAAAACAGCGGGCGTCAGCGGTGGAAAGTTGAACGACCCGTGGTTATCTCCGGTTACTCCACGCCGACCGTCTATCAACCGAAGCAGGGTCCGAAGCAGATTGTCATTCCCGAATCTTTCCAGCTCTCGGCTTACTCGGTTGAAGATGGCAAGAGAGTGTGGTGGGTGCGCGGCCTTGCTTGCGAGATGAAATCGATTGCCAGCAACGATGGCGAGTATCTCTACATCAACGGCTGGGGCTTCCCGCAGAATCAACCGGGACGACAGGTGAAGACGATTCCGCTCGAGGAAGCGTGGACCAGGTATGACAAGAACGGTGACAAGCTGATCGCGAAATCCGAAGTTTCCGGCACAGATCAAATGGACAAGATGTTGAATTCCGCATTTGAGGCCTTTGATATGGACCGCGATGGAAATCTAAACGCTAAGGACTGGGATGTGTTTCGCGGCATGATGGCATCAGAGAATGGTCTGCTCTCAATCAAGATGGGTGGACAGGGCGATCAAACAGCGACGGCGATCCGTTGGCGGTATACGAAGCCGGTGCCGCAGGTTCCCTCCACGCTGCTCTACAAGGGCGTCTTGTACATGATCAACGACAGCGGAATTCTGATTTCGTTTGATCCAGCGACCGGGCAGGTGATTAAGCAGGGGCGACTACACGGGGCAATTGATAAATACTTTGCCTCACCCGTCGCCGCCGACGACAAGGTTTTGCTGATCGGTCAGGGAGGCCAGGTGTCTGTGTTGAAGGCCGCCGGCGATTGGCAGGTGCTCAAGGTTAACGAGCTGGATGACGAAGTGTTTGCGACACCAGCGATTGCAGACGGACGGATCTACGTCAGAACTCGCAGCGCGTTGTATGCGTTTGGTAAATAGGATTGAATGCGCTTGAGATTGTAGGGGTGGCACTCCGGGGCCACCCCTTCCGGTGCGACCTCGACGTGGTGGAAACGAGAGAGGGGCGGCCACGGAGTGCCGCCCCTGCAATGAGACCTACCGCGCCCGCAGCTCTTCGGTTATTTCTCGAAAAGCTGTGCGCCGGGTGATATGGGTCGGGATTTGGAATGTATAAACGCTTCTACGTCCCAGGCTTCCTGATCCGACAACTCACCGCCGGCCATCAAAGGCATGTTCCAGCGCACAAACGCCGCCAGGTAAGACGGAGTAGTAAACATGCCCGCGGCCTGGTTGAAAGAGTGGGGTCCCCAGAGCGCCGGACGATAGTAGGTGTTGCTTTCATACCGTCCCTGGCCGTCGAGTCCATGACACACGGCGCATTTTTGAATGAAGACCTGCTGACCCGCTATCGGATCGCCGGTTAGAGTCGAGATCTGCGGATAGCCATGTTTCACCGTATTGCACAGGCGCATGCTCGCTGCTTGCTTATCAAGCCATTGCATGTAGGTCAGAAACGCCTCCATGTTCTTGTTCGTGTCGCAGTCTCCTTTCTGGCCCTTACCGGCGGGCGTACAGAGCTCCTTGCCATTCAGGCTGTTAGTGAAGCAGTGATTGATTCGCGCTTGTAGCTTTGGCTTGGTCGGATATTCGGATTTCAGATCGACCCACCATGCCGCATCTGAATTTCCGCCTGCGCCCAAATGACAACTTGCACAATGCAGCTTTGCCTTCGGCACAAAAGCCGGCAGCAGTTCATAGGTCTCGGTTGCGAGCGCGTGACCGCGCTTGATTTCAGGCCAGTGTTTCCGGTCCCACCTCGTCTTCGGATGATTCGGCGGCGGAATGATTTTGCAACTCGTCTTGGCCGGTTGGGCGTTGTTGAGCGTGAAACTGAAATCCGACGAGACGAAATTGTTTGCGTTCACGGTCCGCGCCGTCGAATGACAACCCATGCAAGTCGACGTTGGCTGGACGAACGACTCCATCGTCGTGTTACCAAGTGTGAGCGGCCTGACGTTGAACACAGTCTCTGGCTGAGGGGTGCTGCCAACCTGCGGCACGGGCCACTGCGTATTGATCAGCTCGTAGTACCGAAAGACAGATCCGGCAATTGCCAACGCTTTGCGAACGTCGTCATTCAGTCGCCGCACGTTGTCCACGGCCTGCGTTGGTTCGGCGCAGTTAGGTTCAACGCCGGGAATTGTGACGGCCCGAACCATTTGATTGGGCGTGCCACTTTGCGTTTGCTTGTTAACAGGGCAGGTCGTGCACGACGGGTCGTTGAATGACAACTCTCCAGTCGCAGCGATACCCGGCACATTGTTGACCTGTTCAAACGTGGACCACACCCATTGCGGCGCGCTCGGCGTCTTCTGGGTGATGTGAAAGCCAACCAGGCCCATGCGCTGCTTATGGCAGTTGACCATTCTTCCTTTTTTGTCTTTATCGCAAACGCAAGCCGTTACGGTGTGAAACAGTTTTTCCTCGGCGGGCGACACTTCGCGCCAAGCGGCCTTAATCAGGATTGCGCCATCGGGAAAGTCGACGGATTTCGCAAGCGCCTGCACGTTCGCGTTGTAGAGCCGGTGTTTGATGATGTGATCGAAGAGGACTTTGTTAAGGCGAATTTCATAACGAACGAGCTTGCCGTTTTGGTCCGTGAGCGTTGACGGCAAAGTCCCGTCGGCGGCGGCGGCCTGGAGGGTCGCGTCAACTACGTCGTGGATCTTCTGGGTACGAAAGAAAATCTTTTCGCCGCCGCAGGCTCCGGGAACCGGCTCAGTATCGTTCCACGGCCTCGGCTTCCGCCCGTCCTTCAAATAGACCTCGTATTCTTCTTTCCACGTTTCCCAAACGCGAGGACCATTATCGCCGATCTTCTTATTGACGTCCGGTTCCCCACGCATGTCCGAACGGGCGGGCCAGTTCAGCGCGAAGAATTCCTGCCATGAAAAGATGTCGGCGGAACGCTGCAGAGTGTTGAAGTTTGCGATCGGCATCATTGACGTGGGAGAAGGGGAAGGCGAGGGCGTCATGTCCGAAGGCAAGTAGCAACTGAGTTGCAGGTCCGGCACTGGGCCGCAGGTTCTTCCTGTCAGCGGAATCTTAGCTCGCGGATTAAAACACTTCGCAGGTGAAGCTACAGTCGTATTAACGTGTTTGGCGGTTGTCGCACTAGTAGGGTGCAGTCCAATAACAAGCAGCGTGGCTACTGCAAGCAGTGAAGCCGCTACGAACAACAAAAGGGGGAGTCTTGTTGACATGAGGTTGTTCCTTTTCGAGATTATCAAAGAGAGGATTCATCAAGACGATATACATACACATCAAATAGCCTGTTATGGACGAAGCGTCGCGGTGGAGAGTTTACCTGAAGTATCCGTATTGGCAACGCGAAAATTGCGAGTGCACCCAGAAAAAGAATCGGCAGAGCTCCGACATGCCGCCGTGAATTCTCTGTTGGTATATTCACTGCGGGAAGTTTTTATTTCGAGGAGGGCTTGCATTGGAGAAGACAAACGACTCAGCGAACTTTGAAAAGTTGCGCGAAATGCTTAAGGACATAGATTTCTGTATGTTGACCACGGTCGATGAAGATGGCGACCTTCACAGTCGCCCGATGTCTCTCAATGGCGAAGTGGATGAAAGCGGCAATCTCTGGTTTTTCACTTCCGCTAGCTCTGACAAGGTATCGGAAGTCGCCGGGTATCCGCGATGCAACGCTAGTTTTGCCAATCCTGATGACAGTCGCTACGTATCGATCAGTGGCTCGGCTGAAATAGTTAGAGACAGGGAGAAAATCGAAGAGTTGTGGAAACCCGAGCTCAAGATATGGTTTCCCGAAGGGACTGACGAACCCGACCTTGCGCTGCTTCGCGTGGCAATCGAAAAAGCCGAGTACTGGGACAGCCCGGGAGGTAAAGTGGCCCAGGTTATCAGTTTTGTCTCAGCGCTCATCAAGGGTGAAAGCGCGAACTGGGGCGAGAATCAGAAACTTGAATTGAAATAAAATGGTGCCTCTGTGAAGTGGAGCACACCGGCCCGTTTAGAATGCGGACTTGTCCGCGCACGACGGGCACAAGTGCCCCATCTAAACGGCGTGAACTTCATGGCCCGTTTTAGAGTCGTGACGCATAGTTATCCCTCGCAAGAAGTTACCGTATTCCTACCAACCCCTGAACCGACTGAATCAACTTCTCTGAGTCGTAGCCGACGCCGTCTTTGAAAACGATCTCGACCTTTTCGATGTCTGCGATATTCGCAGCGGGGTTACCCTTAACGACCATCAAGTCAGCCTGTTTGCCGGCCGCGATCGAGCCGATGCGTGCGTCTTCGCCCAGGAATTTGGCGCCGTTGAAGCTGGCAATCTTGATCGCTTCGACCGGTGTGAAGCCGGCTTCAACCAGCAACTCGACCTGACGTAGATCGCCGAAGCCGGCAACAATGCCGCCGTTGCCGGTTGGATCCGGGCCGGCGATTAGTAAACCACCGGCGGCAACGAACGCGCGTTCAAAATCCATTGCTTTGCGGAGCAGTGCAACGAAATCCGATGTGGAGGAGACGCGCGCACGCGCTGTCAAATAACGCACGCGTGCATCGGTGGACATCACAGCAAATACGCGCGGGTTCATTAACGCATTGGATGCGCCAATTCCAGACTGAGTTAACGGCGCACCTGCGGCCTCAAAAACAGGAAGCGTCGAAGTGATGGCCACTTTCTTCGCTACCAGGGTGCGGATCGTTTCCTGCACCGGCGCGCTGTTCAGATCCAGTTGACGCAGGCTCGCTGACACCGCGCCGCCCGGACACTGGTCCGGCTTTTTGTCGGCAACGAATTCCGAGTCGGCAAACAAACCGTGCTCGAGATTATCTATTCCAATCTCGGCCGCTTCGCGATAGCCAATTGAGCATAGGTGACCAGTAACCTTCAGCCCACGCTTGTGGGCTTCTTCGACAGCGACGCGCAGTTCGTCCCGACTGATGTTCATGTAGGCTTTGAAAGAAGTGGCGCCTTGATCGGCCCAGAAGTTAACCATGCGCCGTGCGTCGTCAGCGCCTGTCAGCGTGTGCATAACGGGGGTGAAAGCGCCGCGTCCTTCCAGGTAAGGCGCTGTGATGTGCATCTTGGGGCCTATCATGCGGCCGGCGTCGATCAGCTTCTTGATCTCGAGGTCGGTGTATGGAACTACGCTGCCGGTGGTGCGAATCGTGGTGACGCCCAGCGCGAGATAGAGCCGCGGGAAGCTGCTTCCCATGTTGGAGTACATCGGCGGCGACCCACCCTGGGGAAAGAACATGTGGTTGTGCATACCCACTAAACCAGGCAGGACCGTGTAGCCTTTGAGATCGAGTGTCTGAGCCGCGGGCGGCACAGTCGCTGTCGTGGCTGGGCCAATGGATTGGATCTTGCCGTCAACGATCACGATGGTTTGATCGTCACGCGCCGCAGCGCCCGTGCCGTCGATCACGCGCACGTGAGTCAAAGCAACTACCGGCGCATCAACGCGAATAAATTGTTGGCGCTCAGATGTGGGGCCCTGCGCCACGGAAACGATGAGAACGCTGAATAGCAGGAGCAGGGTAGTAATAGCCTTCATGGATTTTTCTCCAACTGGATAATATTCTGACAACGTAGTGCGCGAAGTCTAGCTTGAAGCCGGTGGTTTTGTCTGCCGTATTTGGTTCGGATTCGTCTTAAAAATTACCTCCAACGCCCAGCAAGCTTAGCGTCGCTTTCAATCAGGCTATTACAGAACCGAACGCTTTCAGCGTTATTCACTCGTACCTTCAGTTTTCACACAGCCTCGGTAGCGCCGGATCCCGGAGGCCACACTGGCAAGAGGCTCTGACGAGAGACTGATACCAACTAGCCTCCAGCATCCGGCGCTACCGCGCTCGGTTCTGTACCGCTTGAGTTTCCAGGTCTATTCCGACATCGTGTGCTTAATGAGCTATCAGAACAATCTGAATCAGGAACGCGAGAGATTTGAACTCCAGCCCCACCTTGTTGGCGAGCTTATCGAAGTGCGGCCGCTAAAACCGGAACATTGGGAAAGCTTGTTTGCGGTGGCTTCAGACCCCCTGATTTGGGAGCAACACCCTGCTCAGGATCGTTACAAAGAAGAAGTGTTCAGAGAGTTTTCTCGAGAGGCGCTGGAGTCTGGCGGGGCCCTGGTTGTCATAGACCGCGAGACTCGAAAGATAATTGGCTCGTCTCGTTACTTTGGATTTGAACCGGAGAAACGAGAGATTGAGATTGGTTGGACGTTTCTTGCTCGGTCGTATTGGGGAGGAAAGTACAACGGGGAATTGAAGCGTTTGATGTTGGACCATGCATTCAGATTTGTCGATAGCGTTGTCTTCCTAATCGGGCCAACGAACACAAGGTCGCAAAAAGCCGTGGAAAGAATCGGTGGGGTGATGACGGGGAAGCGGCAGAGAACCAATCCTGGGGGAGAAATTGTTGAGAGTGTTGTCTATCGACTAAAGAAGCCAGCTTGGATTGATAGGTAGGTCTGGCTCTTTCGTTTAGTTGGCGGACTTGTCCGCCTCGCCAGCATCATGTGGCCAGTGCATTCGTCAGTCGGGCGCGGGCACAAGTACCCGATCTAAAACGGGCTGCGGAACAACAATGCGCTGCGTCATGGTATTCAATGAGCGGGGGCAAGCCCACCTTCCCGACCTCTAACTATTCCCAGGCGTGGGCTAACGATTGCGGCTCCAGACTCAAGGTTACAGCGGCTGCCTTTAATCGCCGAAGTATTCAATTATTGAGCTGATGTGGAAATCGATTAGCGGGGTTCGGTGTCTGACTCGTAGGTATCGTCGAGGGTTTTATCTTCTTCTTCAATCGGCGGTAGTTCGATCGTGATGCGGTCGCTGGCAGGTTCTTCCAATTCGTCGCCGCTGAAGCGGGCCAGGATCACAGTGATGTTGTCCTCGCCACCTCGGTTATTGGCTTCCGCGACTAACTCTTCGCAGGCCTTCGCGAGATCCTGATTGCTGGACACAATGTTTTGAATATCTTCCGAACGCAACTTCCCGGACAATCCGTCGCTGCATAGCAGTAGCATATCTCCACGTCGCAACTTTATCCGGCCCGTCACGGGAGTAACGTCACCTTGGGCGCCCAGCGCCTGCAGGATCACATTGCGAAACATGTGAGTCTCGGCTTCAGCCTCGCTAATCTGACCCACGTCGACAAGTTGCTGGACCAGAGACTGGTCCTTGGTCGCTAGACGAATATGATCTCTGCGGATGATATAACCGCGGCTGTCACCGACCTGGACCAGATCGAGCAAGTCACCGTGAATCGCGGCGCCAGTAAATGTTGCTCCCATGCCAGCGCAACGAGAGTCTTCCTGGCTCTTATGGTGAATCGCGAGATTGGCGTAGACCGTAGCGTTTCTGAGGCAGTCGACCAGCGGCGTATCCTGGCTACAGCCTTCCTGAGAATCGTTGCCCATCATCATGTCGCGCACGGAATCTACGGCCATGCGACTGGCAACATCGCCGGCGAGTGCGCCGCCCATGCCATCGGATACCACCAACACCAGACCTTTGTCCCCGAGTTCAAAGGTTCCCAGTTCCTTGGGTGCAGCGGCGCCATCTGTGCCGGTCCAGGTCTGCTGCTTGGACAGCTCGAGAACGAGAAAGTTGTCCTCGTTTCCGCGACGGACACGACCTACATCCGATTTTGCATATAGCTCAACATTCATACGGCGACGTGAAGTCGATTCAGGAAAAGGTGATAGCTGTTGAATATTACCCCGTTCAGACTTTGGCTGTCACTGGTAAAGCAAAGGGTTAGTTTGCGGTCAATAATCTCCACCCAGTGCCAGCAATTCCAAGCAGCAAACTAACAGTTTGCTTTACGGAGATCAAAACCAAATTAGATCGTGTTCAGCGCTTGATCCAGGTCAGCGATTATATCATCCGTGTCCTCGAGGCCGACCGAAACGCGCACCAAGCCGTCAGTAATG
>DASQKG010000451.1:0-12723 GCA_035630655.1 Pyrinomonadaceae bacterium | reverse complement strand
GAGCCCGCGCTGGATCCGACGTAGGGTGTGCCGTCCGCGACTCGCTGGCGGATTGGTTGCAGAATGTCTAAGTCGTAAAGTGCCTTCAAGAGTCGAAAGGTGTTACCGCCACCGATGAAGATTGCTTCTGCATCGTTCACGGCTTCGTGAACGTCATCGGCCGAGTGAATCGAGTCCAACCCATAACCCATCTTGTAGAAGCGTTGTCGCGCCATCGATGCATAAGCATCCCGGTCATACAGCGCGAAGGGTACAAAAAGAACCTTGCGCACGTTGTCCAGGAAATCTTGAATTTCTGATTCCGCATGGTCGAGATAACTGCTGCCGTAAAGGGTGGAATTGCTGATGAGTAAAACCCGCGTGCCATTACTTAGATTCATCGGCGCCTCCAGAATTTTAGACAATGCTCGTAGATGGCTGCTTGCAGGTCTCTGGAAGCAGCATGTGATCAGAGCACGATCCGGTAATTACCTTTTCCTCGCGCGCTTTCCGCGTCGGCTTTTCGCCTGACCCTTCGGCTGAGATTCCTGACTCAGCAGTGCATAAAGCCCATCAAAAACAATACTCGTTTGTTGCAGTAGCTTGCGATCATCCCTCAACACCTTGCTCAATCCGTCAATGATTGCGTTTAGCCCTGCTGCCTCAAGCCGATGAAACTTGTCGTCCTTCAAATCGATGTCGTGGACGATCTCGGCAAGCTCGCTCAGACCCTTGCTCTCAGTTAGAGCGAATTGCTTCAGCATCGTCTCGAAGGTGCAGTCTTCACCGTGATGAGTGAACTGGGACCCGAACATGTCGAAGGGAATCGCTCCTTCGACTGTTTCTGCGTCAGCAACGAAGTAAAAGCGAGGACTCTTGTCGATAAACTGTTTGATTAGCCAGGCGGTAGCCAGCCTGTCGATGTGCAGATTCCGACGAGTGACCCAACGCTGACCCTGGTACTTAGCAACGTCGAGCGTTCCGCGATTCTTCTGTGACAGGGCAGCCTTGCGTGTGGGACCTTGAGCCGCCTGGATGGCTTTCTGGCACCGCTCAAAGGCGCTAAAGGCAGTTGCTCGCAGTGAGGCGTTAAAAAAGTCGTTGGTAGCAATCCGCTCAAGCTCGGCATGCAACTTATCGATTTCAGCTTCATGAGCAGACAGACGGCCGGCGGACAGGTGCTTACCACGAGATTGTTCCCGAATTGCTCCAGTCAAGCCATCAAATTGCGCCGAGACGGCTGCGAACTCGTCATCGCGCGCCTTGCGAAAGGCGGCAATTATCTCTTCGTCGGTCGTGCCTTCAACCGAATCTGCCCGGAAAACCGAAGCCTCGCCGCCGGCAGATTCAATCTCCTGCTTCAACCACTGGAAGTGCTCATGCGTTGCCTCTGTTGCTGGTAAGACGTAGACAGAGTTCTTAATTGCCACGGCGCCGACTCTCTGCAACTTGCGCCAAATGCGCACACGCAGGTTCGTGGGCTTCGGCGGCAGCTGATGGATGAGCAGAATCCACTGCCGCCCCGTTTTTTGAACTGTTTTCCTCATCGCTCGTTGTAACAATATAGGTAGTGTAACGAGTGTTACTTCAAATGGCAACAAGAAACCATCGCAAGCGAGATCGCCGCGAGGCTTTACCCGCTATCAAGCAGTGATCAACGGCAGCTGCTGTCGCGGAATCACACGGAAGTTAACGAAGCTTATCTCTGCTATTTGAATGGCCGTTATCACTTCAACAAGTTAAGCCCGGACGGAGTTCAGAAAGGAATCGGGTACTTTCACCAAGCTATCGAGAAAGATCCAGGCTATGCGCTGGCGTACGCGGCACTAGGCGATTGCCATAACTACCTGCTGGAGACGAAGCGAGACGGGCAGTCGAACTTGATCCGCTATCTTTGCTGATGAACATGACGCCGGCGTTGAACTTTTACCTGGCGCGCCAAAACTAAAGATGACCTCCGGGTTGCGCCGCGACGACCACGTTGCCCTCCGGTATAAATGATAACAAACGTCAGAGTTATCGAATTTCGGTTCAACGTGGTGCGAGGTTTGGGAGTTGCCAACCCGCTGGACTCTCTGCCGAAGAACTTCCCGCCGGCGGCAAATTAGACGTGTTTTCCGCACTTGGAAAAGTCGCATACGCGCTGGTTGAAGTGGAACTTTCTGGAAGCCACGTCACAACGGCGTCACAAGCAAAAAAGAGGGCTGATAATCTGGCTGGTCTAAGTATTTGAAATAGGTAGGCTTATTGGTGGAGCAGAGGGGGATCGAACCCCTGACCTCCGCATTGCGAACGCGGCGCTCTGCCAAACTGAGCTACTGCCCCACTAGCACGGGAATATTAGGAACCGGGAAGAGAAGTGTCAAACTGCGAAGACAAAGTCTCGAGTTTCCCATAGCAAATTAGATAAGTGCGCGACGCTCATTTGGGTCGCTTATTCGAATGTCTTGCTGGCCTGCCCCAAGGCTTCATCAAGTCGTTCAACATTCTGGCCGCCGCCCTGGGCCAGGTCGGGTCTGCCGCCACCGCGGCCGTCGAGGATCTCGCATGCGGTCTTCATTAGAGCATTCATGTCCCCCGCGGTGTCGGCCGAGCGGGCAAAGACCAGGCGCGCCGCGCCTTTCTCGCGAGAGCCGAGGAGGGCGATGGTTTGGGAATGAGAAATAAGTGCCTGGGCCAAATGTTTCAGCGATTCCGCGTCCCGGTTGTCGAAGATCCTGGTGATGACTCTAAGAGGTGGTTGATTGATGGTGGGCTGATCGATGCGTTGCCCGTCGCCAACGCCCTCCCTAACCGTCCCACCCCAGCCGGGCTGCCCGGCCGGGGACCCCGGGGTCGGGCTACTGCCCCGAACGTCCTCCCTCACGGTCGAGCTGATATCTCGAAGTAACCCTTCGGCCTCGACACTTGCCGCAATTTCCTCCAGAGCACGAACGCGCCGGTGCAGCTCCTTGTTCTCCTCCAAGACGCGGGCTGTAAGTTTGGCAGCATCGTCACGCGATGAGCTATACAATGCGGCAACGGCGCGTGCAGTTTTGTTCGCACGGCGATAATCGGCGAGGGCCCTGACACCGGCAACAAACTCGATCCTCGTCAGCCCTTTGGCACGCTCCCAATGTTTCACCGCAATCATTCCAACTTCGCCGGTGCGGTAGGCATGCGTGCCACCGCAGGGCGTTAAATCAAATCCATCGATCTCAATGACACGCAGCTCACCCGCGCGCGCAGGATCTTTTCTTAGCGGAAGCTTCGCCGCTTCCTCAGCCGATACGTTTCTGATCGTGATCGCGCGGTCTTCCCAGATGACGTTGTTGGCCAATTCGACAGCGCGCTCGATCACTTCTGTCGCCGGGTTCGACAGGTCGATGTCGATCTCGCAGGACTCCTCAAGGACGCGAAAGCTTCGTGTAGGAGCGTTGAAGAGAGTCACAAACGCCTGGGAAAGAATGTGCTGCCCGGTGTGCTGTTGCATGTGATCCAGCCGGCGCGACCAGTCGACTCTTCCTCTGACTGTTGAACCTATTTCCGGTGCTCGTCCCTGGATCATGTGAAGTACCCCGTTTTTTTCGTCGTCGATGCACTCGACGACGCGCGTGCCGTTTAAGGTGCCTGTATCGCTGGGCTGCCCGCCGCCGGTGGGATAGAAAGCCGTCTGATCGAGGGTGACCGCGGTCCACCCGCTGACGCGTTCGCTTGTGTCGACGACGCGGGCATCGAATTCAACCAGGTGTGAATCGTTGTAGTAGAGACGTTCGGTGCCAGGCATGGAAGTCAGAGGTCAGAAGTCAGAAGTCAGAAGTCAGATGCAGAGTCTATGATCTCAGGTTTGGAACCGCAAACAGCGATTAGTTCAATATGGATTGTTCAAGCGCAAAAGCCCCTGATTTGTTCTGCGTTGCCTCAAAAGTCAGGGCTACGTGGCCGGTTCGGCTTTGCCACCGGAGTTGGCTTCGCGGCGGTGGCTTGCCCTCGCCGTTCTGGGATTGGAACCCGATTGTCATGAGGAAGAGCGGGGGCACCTCTCCTTCCCAACCTCGAACTGAGGTACGTTCATCGTCGTTACCGAAGCGCCTCTTTGACACTCTCTCTCAGCAACCCGGATAATCGCGTCCCTGTTCGTCATCAGTCTTATTGGAGTTACACGCATGAAGTCATTTTCGGGGACGGTTCGCACGCGACTAAGTCTGGGTTGCGCGTTGATTTTCCTGGTGTGCGGAATAGTTTCCGCGCAGGACCAACCACTGCGTTCGATCACTTACCGGCTGTCGATGTCGCGGGCGGTGTCTCACCTGTTCGAGGTATCCATCGAAGTTGAGCTACCGAAAGATTCGCAATCAAAGTCTCTGGATTTTCAGATGGCGAAGTGGTCGCCGGGCCGATACGCCGTGTTTGACTTCGCAAAGAACGTACAAGAGTTCCAGGCCCTGGCCGGTATCTGCCCGCGCGATACAAAATGCAAAATGCGGTCGTTGCCTGTCAGTCGAGTGGATGATCAAACATGGCGAATACCAACACCGAATGCCGAAAGTGTGACTGTCCGCTATAAAGTTTTTGCAAACGATCTATCCGGCACTTTTTCACAACTCGATCCGCGCCACGCAAATTACAACGGCCATTCAATCTTCATGTACGTGGTCGATCACAAACCCGATCCCGTGAGGCTATCTATTGATCCGCCTGTCGGCTGGAAAATTGTCAACGGGCGAATGGACCGTGCTGATCAGCGCGAATGGCAGTTTCCAAACTGGGACATCTTTGTGGATACGCCCACCGAGATTGCGCCCGACTTTACAGTCGATCAATTCCAGGTTGATGGGAAACAGTATCGCGTGATGGTCCACTCCTTCGGCGACGAAGGTGGAAAGCGGGCGGCGCTGGTGCGCGACATTGAAAAGATAGTGCGGGCCGAGATCGCGATGTGGGGACCACCCGAGTTTGATTCCTACACCTTTCTTCTGCACTTCGCGGCGGACGATATTTCAGGCGACGGCATGGAACATCTGACGTCTACGCAGATTATCGAACCGGGCGCGCTCGGCGAGTCCGGAGTGTATGACAGCGCACTGGGCACCGTTGCTCACGAATTTTTCCACGTTTGGAATGTTAAAAGGCTCCGACCGGTCGAACTTGGTCCGTGGGATTTTACTCGCCCGGTCAGTACGCGCAGTCTCTGGATCGCCGAAGGCCTGACAAATTACTACGGGCACATGATGATGCGGCGCGCGGGAATCTGGGACGACGCGCGTGTGCTGAACCGCCAGAGTCAAACAATTAACGCAATTGAAAACGCCCCCGGGAGCCGCTTGATGAGTGCGGAAAATGCATCGTTATCCGCTCCCTTTCTCGACGACGCGCCCCATGCCCAAAAGACCAATCTGCAGAACACCGCCATTAGTTATTACCCCGAAGGCGAGTTGATTGGGATGGTCCTCGATCTGATTATTCGAGGGAAAACCAACGGCAAGGCCTCGTTGGATGATGTTATGCGGCGCATGTATACGGAGTTTTATGTCAACAGTCCGAATGCAACCTACTACCTTCGTGGCCGCGGTTACACGCCTGAGGACTTCGAGCGAGTAGCTTCCGATGTCGTCGGTACCAACCTCAGCGATTTTTTTAACCGCCACGTTCGTGATCTCGAGGTCTTGCCGTATGACGAGGCGTTTGCTTACGTGGGATTGCGAGTGGCGCGTTCAGTCGCTCGTGAGCCATACAACGCAGGGATTACTCTGGATTTGGAAGATACGGAAAGCCTGCGGATAGACAGTGTGAGAAACTATTCACCTGCCGAAGATGCAGGGTTGCAGGACGACGACGAGATTCTCACCCTCGACGGGAAGAAGATCAAAAGAGAAAATCTTCTCCTCGCTCTCAGCCGGCGTAAGGAGGGTGACCGCATTCCGGTTACAGTGAAACGTAACCGGCAAACGATCCGCGCAACCCTTGTGCTTGGTCCTCCCGAGCGTTTCGACTATCGCATCGAGGAAAGGAAAGATGCGACACCGGAACAGAAAGCACTGCGCCAGGCGTGGCTGAATGGACGCGGGTAAACCCGCCCTATTTTTCAGTCGTCCGCTAACGCGGACTGAGTGCAAGCGCTTTTTGTGAAGCCCGCCCATACGTAGAGTTCCGTTAACAGATTTGCAAGGCCGGGACAGCTCCTCAGTTTAAACCAAGTTGCCTGACCGGGTGACTGGGACAGACAGGAATGTCTGTCCTACTCGGTCAGGCATTTCGTTTGCTAGGAACGGATCACGGTTACCCCAGTTGAGGCGAGCTTTTGACGTGACAAGATTTGTCAAATCTTGGCGGGGACGCAAGGTTTCAGACTTTTCACCAAGGAAGAAGGGTTATGGAAGCAACACTTGGAACATTAGAGCGATATCCGACCCGAAGTCGGGTATTGGGGAAAGTAACATTCGGCCTAACCACTTGGGTGGCGCGTGTCTTTGGTTGTTCACACAAAGACCTGAGTCGTCCTTTTTCAAGACATGGCGAGAGCTACCGTGTCTGTATAGCTTGCGGGGCGCGCAAAAAATTTGATTCTCAAACGTGGAACTCCCGAGGTCCTTTTTACTATAAGCCGGCGAATACGTCGGAGCTTTTGGAAGTCGATTGCACAGCACTAAGAAGCGTTTAAGGAAGAGCTAGCCGGGCGACTTTCAGCCGGAGGATTTACTCCAACCGGTAGTTTGGCGCTTCCTTTGTAATGATCACGTCGTGAACGTGTGATTCGCGGAGTCCGGCTGAAGTGATGCGGATGAATTGGCTCTTCTCCTGAAACTCCTTGATCGATCGGCAACCCGTGTAGCCCATGCCTGAGCGCAGTCCGCCAACGAGCTGCGTAGTCATTTCGGCGATCGTTCCTTTGTAGGCAACGCGCCCTTCTATTCCCTCCGGCACCAACTTCGATTCCGCCTCCGTCATCTCCTGGGCATAGCGATCGCGCGAGCCTTCGCGCATCGCGCCAATGGAACCCATCCCGCGATAAGTCTTGAAGGAACGTCCCTGAAAGAGAATCACTTCTCCCGGCGCTTCCTCGGTACCTGCGAAAAGCGATCCGATCATTACCACGTCTGCGCCCGCGGCGAGTGCTTTTGCGACGTCGCCGGAAAACTTAACGCCGCCATCGGAAATCACAGGGACGCCAGCCGTCTGCGCCGCCTTTACGCATGATTGAATAGCAGTTATTTGCGGCACGCCCGCACCCGTTACGACGCGCGTGGTGCAGATTGAGCCTGGTCCAATACCCACCTTGATCGCGTCGACCCCGGCATCCGCAAGTTCCTGTGCTCCTTCAAATGTACCCACATTGCCGGCTATCAAATCGGTGTCAGGGTAGCGACTCTTGATTTCGCGGACGGCTTCGAGCACGCGCAACGAATGTCCGTGAGCCGTGTCGACGACTAAACAATCCACCCGGGCTTTGACGAGTTCGGCAGCGCGTTCGCGAAAGTCTCCGGTGGCTCCGATCGCAGCGGCGACTCGCAAACGCCCCAGGTCGTCTTTCGCAGCCGAGGGATACTTAATGGCCTTTTGAATATCTTTTACTGTAATCAGGCCCTTGATGCGCTTATCACTATCGACCACGAGCAGCTTCTCAATCCGATGTTTTTGAAGGACCGCCTTGGCCTGCTCTAGCGTGGTGCCTACGGGAACTGTGACCAACGGCTGCGCGGTCATCACTTCAGAAACAGGAATATCGAAGCGCGTCTCAAATCGCAAGTCGCGATTAGTTATGATCCCGACGAGGTGTCCGTCTTCGTCGACTACCGGTACGCCGCTAATCTTAAAGCGCTCCATTACTTCAAGAGCCGCCCGCACAGGTTTGGTTGGAAGAATCGTGACCGGATCCACGATCATCCCGGACTCTGAGCGCTTCACCTTGTCGACTTCTTCAGCCTGCCGCTCGATGCTCAGATTTTTGTGAATGACGCCGATGCCGCCTTGTTGGGCCAGGGCTATCGCCAGGGCAGCTTCAGTCACCGTGTCCATCGCTGCCGAGCAGAGAGGAATTTGTAGTTTGATGTTTCGTGTGAATTGAGTCGACGTGTCTGTTTCCGATGGCAGCACATCGGAGCGCGCCGGAAGCAGAAGCACATCGTCAAACGTAAGACCTTCGGGAATATTGGCGGAAATCATAAAGACTGTTTCAACTCCTTGAGTAGGACAGACATTCTTGTCTGTCGGACATTCGCGGGAGGCCTGTCTAATCTCAACTAGCTTTGCTGAACTGTGAAAGGCAGGAATGCCTGTTCAACCGTTAGCAGGCTAAGTAAAAATGAATACGGAAATGCCCGCCAGTGAAGCGGGCATTGAGTTTGATTTAGGCACAGTCGTTCCGAACTTCCGCAAAACGCTGCGCACGTTTATCTGGTGTGCCTTGCGACACACGGCAAAGAGAGAACAACAACTATTGCAAGACCTGTTCGTAATCAGTTTTCCAAATATCTAAATCGCCGGAACCGTCCGGGCTAAGTAAGCCGTATGGCGCGTAATTGCCAGTGATCATTTCGCGAGACGAAGACGTTTGCTGATGTAACACCGTCGATCGCCGCTGGTACCAATTGAGTATCGCCAATGCTGCTGCTGTTAAGATTGCCAGAATCACAATCGCCAGCACCACTGTCAGAATCGGAGAACGTGTCGCTGGAGTGTCGGTATAAACGACTGAATGAAAACGAGTACTGCCGGCTTCTTCGCCTGTATCTCCCGCTTCCCGCATGTAGCGCGTATAGCCTTCAACAGCCTCTTTCTCGTCGACGCCGACGCAGCGCGCATATGCTTTCACAAAGCTGCGATTGAAAATTCCGCCAGGAAGCCGGTTGAAGTCGTTGAGTTCGATCGCTTCGAGATAGTGAACCGAAATTCGTGTCTCATCTGCGACTGCGCGCAGCGGTATCTGCTGCTCCTCGCGCGCGAGCCGCAACTGTTCACCGATAGTCGCTGCTGTCACCAATTCGCGTGCGTCCTCTGGCACCTGCTGTTAGCGGAAGGTGGCCGCGCGCTAGAGGCCAGTTGAAAACGGTCTAAAAACGAAATTCCCTAGGCTCGGGGTGAATTAGCGCGCTCTACAAGACCAAACTAACTGGTTGCGGCGAATATATATGGCGTGGCAAATGGTGTCAAACTTTCGAACAATGACCAGGCGCGGTAGCGAATGCAGGAAGGGTGTCGGGTGTCGGGTATCGGATGTCGGTAAGAACCGAACCGAATATTCGACAACTCCTCGCTGGAATGACAGCCAACACCGATAACCCGGCACCCGACATCCTTCCTGCATCCGCTTCCGCGGTCGGTTCTGTAACGTGCGTCTCTTGATTCTTCGGGCGCGCGGTGATAGGTTGACGCCAGAAACAATAACTCGATTTTAATTTCTACAACAAGAAAAAGTGAGGAAACGGAGATGCCCTTAGAAGCGCTCGGAATGGTGGAGACCAAAGGCTTCGTCGGAGCCGTGGAAGCGGCTGATGCAATGGTAAAAGCGGCGAATGTTACGCTCCTCGGAAAAGAGTACATCGGTGCGGGCTATGTAACCATATTCGTGCGTGGGGACGTGGGCGCAGTAAAGGCTGCAACCGACGCGGGCGCCGCTGCCGCGCGCAGGGTTGGGGAACTGATTAGCGTGCACGTTATTCCTCGCCCGCATGCCGAAGTCGAACGTGTGCTGCCGGTTGATGGACGCACAGGTTTAAGTCCCGACGAACGATCCCTTCAGGGCGGTGGCTCACGCGGCCAGCTAGGCGAGGGCGAAGGGCGTTCGCTTCAGTCAGGCGCGCGAGAGGGATCTAAGGAGAAAGCCCGTTAATTCCGATTGCCTATTGCCAATTGCCGATTGAAAGAAACCTGTCGACTCGCTTTCAATTGGAAATTGGCAATCGGCAATTGGCAATGGCTCGCGGGAGGTTGTTATGTCCGCAGATAAAGACCTCATATCAGTGCAGCAGGCGCGGGACCTCGTCGAAAACGCTTACAAGGCGCAGCAGGAGATTGCTCGTTTCGATCAAGCGGAGATCGATCGAATTTGCGAGACGATGGCCAAGGCGGCGCTGCGCGAATCCGCACGGCTGGGAGCTATGGCGGTCGAAGAAACGGGCTATGGTGTTCCTGATGATAAGAGAGAAAAGAACCGTTTCGCGGCAGAAGATGTTTGGAACTACTTTCGCGACCTGCGCACGGTGGGAGTCGTTTCCGAGTCGAAAGACGTTGTAGAAATCGCGAGCCCGCGCGGTGTAGTGGCGGGCATCATTCCTTCCACGAATCCAACCTCCACCGCCATTTTCAAGATCCTGATCGCCATCAAGTCGCGAAACGCGATCGTGCTGTCGCCGCATCCGTCCGCCGCCAAGTGTATAAACGAAAGCGCGCGCGTGATGCGCGAAGCCGGCGTCAAAGAAGGCTTGCCGGCAGAAGCAATCGGCTGCATGACCATGGCCACCATCGAAGGCACCGAAGCTTTGATGAAGCACAAGCAAACCGCTGTGATACTCGCGACCGGCGGCATTGGCCTGGTGCGGGCCGCATATTCGTCCGGCAAACCCGCGTTTGGAGTTGGCCCGGGTAACGTTCCGGTGTTTGTGGAAAGAACGGCCGACGTTGCCAAGGCCGTGCAGGACATCCTGACGGGCAAATGTTTTGATAATGGAACAATTTGCGCTTCCGAACAGGCAGTTGTGTGCGATGCTCCAATTGAACAAGCCGTCAGAGAACAATTCAAAGCGCAGGGCGCATATTTCGTTTCTCAGTCGGAAGCTGATCAACTTGGCAAGGTCGTAGCGACGCCGCAGCGGTCGCTTAATCCCGCTATCGTGGGAAGGTCTGTCGAAGTGATCGCGAAGATGGCAGGCATTAGCGTGCCGCCGGGAACGCGTTGCCTGATTGCGGATGTGGCAGGAGTCGGGCGCGAGTATCCGCTCTCGATGGAGAAGCTGTCGCCGATTCTCGCGTTCTATGTAGTCGATGGATTGGTAAAAGGCGCCGAACGCTGTTATGAAGTTTTGCGTTACGGAGGCATGGGCCACACGGCCGGTATCCACACTCGCTCACGTGAGGCTGCGGTCCAGTACGGCAGCGAGATGCCTGCGTCGAGGATAACCGTCAACACGCCAACCACACATGGGGCGATTGGTTTTTCAACTGCGTTGCCACCTTCGATGACGCTGGGCTGCGGTTCGTGGGGCGGAAACGTCACCTCAGACAATGTATCGCCGCTGCATTTGCTCGACATAAAGAGGGTTGCATTTGAAACCAGACCCGTGAAGAGTGCGCGACCTGCGGCGTCTGCCGCGGCAACACGCACACCGGCATCGGCCCAGCCATCGACGCCTGCTCAACAGCCGCGGCAACCGCAGGTTGTCGTCGGGGCCGGCGGCAAGATCAACCGGGAAGAAATCTCCGCGATTGTTGACAAGTTCCTGGCCGGCCGTCGACCTGAACAACCGGCTCTGGCACCGCCACCTGAGCGCGAAGCCGCACGGCCCGCTGTGGAGACTGAAGCCGGCAGCATGTATGCCGGTCCCAGCCACACGTCGCCGCAGCGTGAAGACTCAAGGCAAACAGGAAACGGCGGCAGGAGTGCGGCCCCGGCACCTTCAGCCGCAACATCGTCCGTTAATGGGAATAAGACCGTCGACTTCGTAAGTGAAGATGACGTTCGGCAGGCTATTCAGAAAGGCGCGAAGATTTACATCAACGCGAAAACAATTATCACGCCTGCTGCGCGCGACATGGGCGAGCCGGCGGAAGTGTTTGCTAAAGGCTGAAAGAAGGGTGCCGCGTATCAGGTGCCGGGTGCCAGTGTACCCGACACCCGACACCCGACACCCGATACCCTTAACATGTTCTTAGCAAGAGTAGTCGGAACAGTTTGGTCTACCAAGAAGTCGCCGGACCTTGAAGGGGTGCGGTTTTTGGTGGTGCATCCGTTCGACCTCGATAAAGAGCCAACAAAGAATATTGTTATCGTTGCGGATCGCCTGGGCGCGGGTACTGGTGAGATGGTGATGTGTGCGTTTGGAAAGGCAGCCCGTTCCGCCATCGGCAATCAGGATATGTCGATTGAAGCCGCGGTCGTCGGGATAGTCGATCGGGTAGACATCACAGGCGAAGTTTCAGAAGAGATGCGCGAGGCAAGTGTGAAGCTGGCGCGCGATAACGGACGACCCTAATCATTGCCGATTGCCGGCCTTCGAATCTAATTGCAGGGTGCGCAACGCTCAATAAACAATTGGCAATTGGCAATCGACAATTGCAAATGACCGATGGCCAATGAAGATCTAATCTACCGGCTCACCAAAGCTGTCTATAGCCGCTTAGGCAATTCAGCTGACGAACAAACAGTAGAACAGTTAGTCACTGAGATTTACCGCGAGATCGAGCCCTTCGTTAATACCAACGGCAGCACGTACGGCCGTCCACAGTCATACCCAACCAGCAGCTCAGTAACATCCCAATCTGCGGGTTCTTCCGACCGGATGATCATATCGGTGTTTGGTGTGGATCATCCTGGTATCGTCGCGGCCGTTGCGCAAATCCTTGCCGAAGCGAATTGCAGCATCGTGGATATCAATCAGACGGTGGTTCAGGGAAAGTTTGCGATGGTAATTATTGCCAACATTACGCGCGCCGAGGAGAGTGCGACGGAATTGAAAGAGCGCTTGCGGCGAGAAGGCGAAAAGCTCGGCGTGCACATCTACGCTCAGCGGGAAGATCTTTTCAATGCGATGCATAGGATTTGAGGAATTT
>DASQKG010000450.1:0-2258 GCA_035630655.1 Pyrinomonadaceae bacterium | reverse complement strand
CGCGGAATCTCGAGATCATCGATGTGGAGCCGCTGCGCGCTGAAACTCTAGCGTTCATCGAGGCAGCACGCGATGGCCTGCCGTCGCCTGTCTCGGACCGTGCTGGACGAAACGCGCTCGCGCTCGCGCTGCGCACGCTGGAACAAATCGAAAAGCACGCATCGCATCCCGGTGTAAGCGGGCTCGGCAAGAGGCTGAGCGCGCTTTGAACCCGCCAGGCAGATTCGGGCTTTACGAATTCTCTGGGAAGCATTACCTTCCGTAGGCTGCTTCACTTTTAACTAAGCAAGAACCGATCAATTCCTCCCATATGAAAAATAGAGTTTTCTTCCACATCCTGCTGATCCTTGTTTACCTTAATCTGGTTCTGATCGCGCCGGCGCAACAGAAATGCCAGCCCCCGACCCCACCGATCGAGGTATCTGGTCAGAACATCTTCACCGAACAACAAGAGATGGACTTAGGCGACGCCGTTGCCGAACATGTGCAACGCAATCACCGCATCATTAACGACGAGGAATTGACACGCCATCTCCGGCGGATCGGTGAGCGTCTTACCAAACATCTGCCGCCTACCAGTTTGCACTTTCAGTTTTTTCTGTTCGACGTGAATGACGTAAACGCCTTCACGTTGCCGGGAGGGCGGATTTATGTATCGCGAAAGCTGGTTGCATTTGCAAAAAACGAGGACGAACTCGCCGGAGTCATTGCGCACGAACTGGGTCATATTGTCGCTCGTCACTCAGCGCTCGACATGACGAGACTGTTACGCGAAGTCCTCGGTGTCACGCAGGTCACGGATCGACGCGACATCTTCGCCAAGTACAATCAAATAATTGAGAACGCCGCGCGCAAACCAAAGGCGTTTGAAAAGCTCCAGGACCACGAGTCAGGAGATCAAAATGTCGCTGACCTGATCGGACTCTACGCGATGTCGCAAGCTGGTTATGATCCACAAGCTCAAGCGGCCCTCTGGGATCGGTATTTTGAACTTAAAGGCAAGACGGGTGGAATCCTGGCCGACCTGTTTGGTCGCACCAAACCGCAACAGAAGCGTTTGCGCGAGATGTTAAGAGGGTTGTCGTCATTGCCGGCAGAATGTGTTGGCCCTCGAGTCACAGCGAACACAGAGGAATTTCAGCAGTGGCAAGCGGCCGTGGTGGCCTACACAGGGCTGGGAAGGAAAGAATCTCTGAGTGGCCTCACCTTGAAGGAACACCTCAAGCCGGCGCTTCGGAGTGACATCAATCACTCGCGCTTCAGTCCTGACGGAAAGTTAATACTGGCGCAGGACGATTCCGGAATCAACGTCCTATCTCGACAACCGTTAAGCTCTCTTTTTCGCATTCATGCTGCCGATGCACGGCCAGCTCAGTTTACACCCGACTCGCGGCAGGTTATTTTCCACACCTCCAACATGCGGGTTGAAATCTGGGACATAGCAGAACAGAAATTGAAGATCGCTCGCGAAGCTGTTGTTCGTAAGGCCTGTCTCCAAACTGCGTTGTCGCCAGATGGCAGTACGCTGGCCTGCCTTGACGGGGACTTCGGAATGAATTTGATCGACGTGCAGACTGGTAATTCGGTTTTTCAAAAGAAGTCGTTCACCCAACTCGGATTCTACGACGCGCTGATGATGATTTTTGCTTCATTGATAGCTGATGAGAGCTCAGACATGGACGAACGTGAGTACGTCAGCATGTCCTTCTCGCCTGACGGCCGTTATTTCCTCGCCGGCGACAGGTCGATCTCATTGGGTGCCATAGGCTACACAACCGAGGTTCAGTCGTTGGTATTTGATTTGTCGACGCGCACACCGGTGTCCGTAAAGGGCGACCTTAAAAATGTGCTCTCGAGCGGATTTGCGTTTGTGGGCCCCGACAAGATCGTTGGCAAGAACCAGGGAAACCCCAAAAAAGCCGGTTTGTACCGTTTCCCGAGCGGAGAAGTAATCGAACCCTTCGAGCTGCATGGTCCAACTTTGAAACCGGTGACTGCCGGGAATTATGTATTGTTGAGAAATTTTGGAAGGCTCTCGGGCGGAATAATGGACGTCGCAACAAGGAAGGTCTTCCAGATCGGCCCGCGCCCGGTGTTGGATGCGTATGAAGAAACGCTGGCTTATGAGCAACGCAACGGTGAATTGGCGCTGAATGATATCAAAGGCGGACAAGCCCAAGTGGCGGCTCTGCCGCAGAGTCCACTCGGCCGCATCTACGCGGCGGACGTTACGCCTGACTTCAAATGGCTCGCGGTCT
>DASQKG010000449.1:0-4571 GCA_035630655.1 Pyrinomonadaceae bacterium | reverse complement strand
TCGCTCGGCCTTCTGTACCATCAGGAGTAACCTCCTGGCGGGACAGTTCTCGACAAACAAAACTTGCTGCTATACCGAATACGGTATAGGATAGCTTCGCGTTTACGATTCGCCGTGAGTTGGAACCTTCCATGCTCAACGGCGATGCTCATCACTCACTTTCGTGGGAGGTTGAGCTACGCATTTGGCCGTTGGTTATCAAAGACTAAATCGCCGCAGAGCATAACAGAAGCTGTGCTGTTCAAGTAAGACTGAGTGCTGAGTAATGAGTAGGGATCGGGGATAGCGCTCGGGTTCCACCCTGGAGGGCTGACAGATAGTAGCCGGCGGTACTGACATCCATCGCGAGCGCCGGTAATAGTGAACTCACGGGACCCCTTACACCTGTGAGTCAGGACAAGAGTTCAACCGCTAACATCACCACATAAGCCGCTAGTTTGATCACCCTCTTTACTGAAGGAGTTCGAACTATGCTGGGTCATACCTGTGCGCGTTCGACGGAATCAAAGTTCAGGATCTTGTATCTCGGTAACGATCTCGAGTTGATCGCAGCATTGCGGCAATCGCTCATCGAACCCGAATACAGGCTCGTGTCTTCTTCGATCAAAATCTCACTCAAATCAAAAGTCCTTCTCAACCCCGCCAATCCTACTCTAGTAGTTGACAAGCAAAAGTTGGGTGACATATTATGCGCCCCACAACTACTCGAGTAGGAGACACGCGCACGATGAAGATGGGGCCGAAGCAGAAGTTGGGAGATCGTGAGCTCGATATGATGCAGGTCCTTTGGGAAACCGGCGGCGCCACGGTCGCGGAGGTCCATCAATCTTTGCTAAGCAGGCGCGTCGATGTTGCTTACACCACCGTGCAGACGATGTTGAACCGGCTTGAGGGTAAGGGGCTGGTGAAGCGTGATGATTCCGATCGGGCACATCGTTATCTCCCGGTGCTGAAGGAACCCGCTGTAGTTAACGGGGCAATTCAGAAACTCGCTGAACGTTTTTTCAGTGGTTCCGTGGAGGCACTCGCCACGCGGCTGGTTGAAAAAGATCTAAGTCTTGAGCAGTTGGAGAAGCTTCAAGAATTCATAGATGCTCACCGGCAGAAGGGACTCAGTAAATGACAGAGCTCTCTTCCGTATTTGTAAGAATAGCCGTCAACTTAATTCTTATCGGGACGCCTATCTCTATCGGTGTCTTCGTTGTCCTAAGACTAACGCGCGCGGCGGCGCCAAGGGCGCGTTATTTATTAACGGTAATCGCGTTCTTTGCAGCAGCAGTAATGCCTTTCGTTGTAACGATAACTCCAACTCAGGAAACGCCGCCTCATCCGACGTTTGTTAAAAACTCAAATACGGAAAGCGCGGAGATTTCAAATGGGCCACTGAAGGCGGATATACATGAGCTACGCGAAATGTTACCCGAGAGTCAGCCGGACACAGCCGTCGGCAGCCTCCTGGATCCTGTAGTCCGCTTCATATCACGCCCATCGTTATCCATAGAAGTTTTCACGCTCTGGTTAGCCGGCGCGGGCTTGCTTCTTGCTCGGGAAGTGGCGAGTCACGTCCGAGTGGCGAGGGCGCGTGGCCAATGGAAGCCCGCGAGCGCGGAGCTACGAGAGCGTCTGGCCTGGCCGAGAGACAAACGGCTGTTTGTCGACAGCGAGTTTGGACCGTGTGCGCTCGGAGTTTTGAATCCAGTAGTAGTAATTCCGGCACGCCTCTTTGATGAATTGTCCATTACTGCAGCTCGACAGATTGCTCGTCACGAGCTGGATCACTTGAAGTGGCGTGATCCGTTGGTTTACGCAGCAATGCGAATCGTTCGCGCTTCACTCTGGCCCAGCGCGCCGCTTTGGTATCTGAATCGTGCGACTCGTCTGGAGCGTGAAGCTGCGTCGGACCGGGCTGCCGTTAACTCAACCTCAGGAACCCTTCAACCAGACATCGCTGCCGCAGAGTACGCCTCGACCCTGGTTTCGATTGCCAGAAGATACGCACGCATGGAGGGACGGCGAAAACATGCCTGGGTGGCAACGGAAGTGGGAAACGAAAGTGGACTGAATGATCGGGTGCGGCGATTAATGGCCATTTCCGCGCGTCTCACTGGTGTTCGTTTGTCGTTTGCCCTAGCGACGGTACTGATTAGCGCGAACTCCCTGGTTATTTTGCCGGTCGCCAGGCTCGAGTCGAAGCACAACGAAAACCAAGCCGCGGAGCCAGCGCCACAGCCAATCGCTTTAGGAGACCCTACGCGGGTCGAAGCGGGACCGGCGAAGGCGCAATCGAATAGACCGGCGCGCCCAGCGACTCTCGATCGTCGGTCGCTCAGTGAAGTAGACGATGGACCGCAAGAATCAACACTTGCTCAGACTCGGCCCGACGCCAAAGTCGAAGACAGTGAATCGGTCAGCTCAATTGCGGCCAGTACCGCAACTGCCAACGCAAACACGATTGAGCCCGAACAGGATCATCAACTAGCAGTTCTCCAAAGTCAGATGGCGGCCGTGGGTTACAAGGACCTAACTGCTAAGCAGCTTTCCGATATGCGGGCCTACGCGGTCGGTCCCGCCTATGTCGCGGAAATGGCGGAATCAGGATATTCAGGATTGTCTGCCGACATGTTGATTAAATTTAAATGGTTCGCTGTCAGCAGTCCCTTCATTCGGGAAATGAGGGCACTCGGGTACGACAATCTATCGCCGCGAACGCTCGTCAGTTTTCGACAACACGGCGTCAACGCCGAATACATTCGACAGATGCGTTCTCGAATATCGGGTCCGATTAGCCCTGAACAAATGGACTTACTGCGCTTCCATGGTACGTCTACAGAGTTTGTCGACAAGCTGAAAGCGATGGGATACGCAAATCTGAATGCCAATCAACTCATCGGCATGCGCCTGCAGGGAGTGAGTATCGAATTTATCAAAAACCTGGAAGGGCTAGGATATGCGAATCTAACTGCCGGGCAACTCATCAGTATGCGGATGCAGACAGTGAGCATCGAATTTATCAGAAACCTGCAGGCCCAGGGCCACAAAAGTCTTTCGGCAGACGATATTATTGGGATGCGAAATCGGAGCAACAACTAGATTAGTCCAATTTCTTGAATCAATTTTAGGGTTCTGCCTGAGAGGATCCAGGGCGAAGTACGTCTTCTAAAAGGAGGAGGGGTCGTGACTAAATTATCGCGTCGACGCTTTATCGGAAAGACCGCGGTGGGAGCAGTGAGTCTATATGCTCTACCTGGATATGGACTGGTTGCCGGGGGACAAGGCGCGCCCAGACTTCAACAGAGTTCGGTTGCCAATTTAAGTCGAGACCTTCAGCAATTCATCCCGCGGATGATGCAACATGTCGGTGTCCCGGGACTTTCCATCGCGGTAATCAGAGATGCGAAAATCATTTGGAGTCACGCCTTTGGCACAAGGAACAATGAGACTCGGGAATCCCTCACAACCGATACGCCATTCGAGGCTGCTTCTTTCAGCAAAGCGGCATTTGCGTATGCTGTTTTAAAGCTATGTGATCGGGGCAAGCTCTCACTCGATACTCCCCTATGGAACTACCGCCCAAATTACTTTCTTCCCGAGGCTGACCCTCGTTCGAAACTAATCACCACGCGCATGATTCTTTCGCACACGTCGGGTCTGCACTTTCGACCTGATGATAAGTCTGTGCAGATTCATTCGACACCGGGAGAGAAGTGGTTCTATTCCCCGATGGCCTATGGCTATCTCCAGAGGATAGTGGAGCATATTACGGGGCAGCCTGTGGAAGGCTTCATGCAGACGCATGTGCTGCGTCCATTTGGTATGAACAACAGTAGCTACGACTGGAACGAGAAATATGAAAGGACAGCCGCGAAGGGCCATGACCAGGAGGGCAAGCGTGTTGCCGGCCAAAATTTCTATGAAAAGTTCAGAAGTTTTTCGGCGGCCGATAAAGCTAAAATCCTGGCGGTACAACCTGAGGACGCGGCGCCTGGGGCCGGGTTTAGTCTCACAACCACGCCGTCAGACTATGCACGATATTTGATCGAGATCCTCAAACCCTCGGCCAACGATAGTGTGCACCTCTCTACCGCGATGTTGAAGGAAATGCTCAAACCGCAGATCAAGATATCGACTCCCATCAACTGGGGACTCGGTTGGACCATAGAACAAGCTGAGGCTGGAGTTGCTTTTTACCACTATGGTAACTCAGGCACGTCGCAACACCTCGCGGTCGGTTTAAAGGAACAACAGGCGGGAGTAGTGATCATGACGAACAGCGGCAACGGGCTGCGAATGACTATACGAACGGCACTAAGGGCGCTGGGCGCACCCCACATGACCTACACGCTGTCGTTTGCCTAAAGATTTCGCAGTCTTAAACAAGAAGAAAACTATCCACGAAACTACACCAAACAACACTAACCGTTGTTTTCTCTTGTGGGGTGACCCCCATTCGTGAGACAGTCGATAGATTACACACTTGGTTGTCTCAAGATTTTGCTTTTCAAAGTGATCATTGTTCTACAGAATTACGCCCAGCTGGTGAAGCGGAGGTGAGCTCTGCTGGAGAGCAACTC
>DASQKG010000448.1:0-2920 GCA_035630655.1 Pyrinomonadaceae bacterium | reverse complement strand
CTCGCCTCGTCCGCAAAGAGTCATGCGGAAGCTCTCTTGCTGTATCGCAAAATCCACAAAAGGAACGAAACACGACTAGCGGCGGAGCCAAGTAACACAAGATTACGGCGTGCCCAGGCTGTTAGCTATTTCAACGTAGCTTTAGTTTCAGCAAAACTTGGAGATACAAAAACTGCTTTAGATAGTTCGCGCCAGTCGCTGGCAATCTTCGTCGATATGTTGTCCAAAGACCCGCAAAACGCAGAGTTTATTCAAGTAGTAGCGACTGTCCAAACTACTGTCTGCGAGATCATGATAAAAACCGGAGATGTTGCCGAAGCCATCGCACTTCTGAATCAATCTCTCCTGACACTGGAGAAGGCATTCGCCGCTTCGCCAAGCGATGCAATCGCTCATTTTCGCGTTGGCAACGCACAGCAAGGCCTGGGGCAAGGTTACGCGGCGCTGGCTTCCGATTATAAGACATCGACACAAAAGCGCCTGGCTCACTGGCGCGAAGCTCGTTCGTGGTTTCAGAAGAGTCAGGAAATCTACAAAGCTCTTAGTGAGGCCGGCAAAATAACCGGCGAAGACGGCGCCCGACTTGATGTTGTTACCGAAGAGATGGCCAAGTGTGAGGCGTCTATTGCCCGACTAAGTGGGAATTAGTAGATGTGGTTTACTGCTTGAACCTGAATCCTGTGACTTCCATCTTGATGTTCGCACGGTTGTCGGATTCCTTCATTCCTTCGAGCCGCACCGCCACCACCATCGTTTGGTTTGGTCCCAGTTCAGGTTGCCTGGTGGGAATCACAATCAACGTTCGTTCCCTCACTGGCTTGTCTTGAGAATCAACTACGGTTCCTCGGATTTCGAGGCCGTTGAGTGTGCGTCCCGTAAAGTTGCGAACAGTCGTCTGCAAATTCATCACGATGTCGCCCAACGCTCGTTTTGCTTCATCAGCTTCCGGTTGGTCGAGGACAATCTTGGAATAATTCTGATCCCACTCAGGCGAGCCCTGACGGATCGCGCTTTCCAGGACCGGATCGACAATACCGCCCGTGCTGCTGGCCCGCATTAGAAAATAGAAAAAGACCGCGATGACCAAAGCAGCGATAATTGCGACGACGATAATCAGCTTTCGCCGCGAGTCTTCCGAGCCGTCTAGACTTTTTTCTGTGGCCGCCATGTTAGTGCGCCGAATTGTAGAATCATGAGATCGCTTTTGCAATCGCCCCGGTCCAGTTAGACGCCGCTGCCGTACGGATGTTCCCGGCGGGTGTTTGAATGGGCCCCTTTATCTCCTACTTGGCGGTGAGGTCAGAAATCAGATCTTCGAGTTCGGTGTAATCTATCGGCTTGGTTATGTAAGCATCGCACCCTGCAGCTATCGCCTCAGCATGAAAGTCAGCCGTGTCGTGAGCTGACACTGCGATGATGGGAACCTCTGCCATATCCGGCAATTGGCGAATTCGTCGGGTCGCTGCCAATCCATCAACAAGTGGCAGGCTCAGGTCCATGAGGATGATGTTTGGCGTCTCCCGTTCCGCTGCGCTTACGGCTTCCACGCCGTTAACCGCCTCTGAGACCCGGTAACCGCTCAGTTCAAGGAGACGTCGCATCATCATGCGGTTGTCTTCGGTATCCTCGACGAGCAAGACGCTAACCTCATTTTCCCTGTTGACCATTGGCTGCACGTCCGGGCTTCTGCGAGATTTTAGTTCAGCTGACAAGACCTGATTCACCCCTAAGTTGTTGAATTCACTGTATCACTAGTATACGCACGGGCTTTTTGCTAAGATGCCGCATCGAAATCCGACAGATCGAATCCGGTGCGTGGGGTACAATCCATACACTGGATTCCCCCCGATAATTGCTTTTCCTGCCCGCAATCGCGAGGGCTGGAAGCGACTAAAACCTATCGATGAAGCCAATATTGTTGAAGCCACAGGATAGCAACTCTCTTCAAACCCTAGGGCGTGCGTCCGTCCAGATCGTTCACGATCTGAAAAATCAGCTAAATGGTCTCAAATTGTATGCCACGTTTCTGCGCAAGCGGTTGGAGAAGAGCTCCCGGCCTGAGGATGAGATGGAAACTATCAATAAACTCATCGCCGGATTGGATCGCGCCGCAGCCGATCTATCGACTCTAGTCCAGTATGGCCGGCCAATTGAGCTGCGGAAACAGGTTGGGGTCGATGTGCAGAAGATAATGCGAACAGTGGCTGGGGCGTTTTCGCAGCCGACCCGTACGACCGGTCCGTTGACTGGAGCGATTATCATCGACGCGGAGCCTCTTCCCCTTGCCGGCGAGTTTGATCCCACAATTTTAGCTGATGCTCTGAAGTCGATCTCGGTGGGCGCTATGAAAATGCGCGGCGACGATCAAAACCGGACGCTAACTGTCAGCCTTCGCCGAGAAAAGAACCACCAAGACACCGCAGTTATTGAATGGCACGGGCTAAGTAACCTGGATCATGATCCCTTCAGATCATTCGCCGGCAGCGATGAGATTCGCATGTCATTTGCAGCCAAGGTCATCGAAGCTCACGGTGGCTCGGCTGAACAGCGCAAAGAAACTTTGAGTGTGCGTCTTCCGTTAACCTCGTGAAGAAACCCTCGTAGCACTATTAGGTATCCAGATATGAACACAACGGCCACAGTTAGTTTCAAGGAGGAGAAAACGTTGGAGAACAAAAACGTGAGGATTCTGGTTGTCGACGACGAACCTATGATGGCGGATTCGCTGAAGCAGAACCTTATGGAGGAAGGCTATTCAGTCGACACCGCAGCCACTGGCGCCGAAGCCATCGAGCTCTTCGACCAGGGTGGGCATCATCTGGCCATCTGCGACTTGCAACTCCCGGACATGGACGGCCTCGAGGTCATGCGTCATATGAAAGATGCGCGACCGACCACTGAAGTAATTGTCGTCACTGGT
>DASQKG010000447.1:0-33848 GCA_035630655.1 Pyrinomonadaceae bacterium | reverse complement strand
TGGAGCAGCAGACGGAAGCTTCCGCGCCGAACGAACATGTTCGAGAGAAATAAAGCTAAGGGGCAGAATACTAGGGCAATGATCACGAGCGACCCGCCCGACTGAATTATTACTGAGAAGATGGTCGAAGGACTACGCGGGTTACCCAGGAACCCGAGGTATAGCAAAGTCAGACAATAAAAGAAGAGCGCGTGAGCAATCAGTGCTACCAGGGCAGACGGTGCTAGAGCGGCCCGATCGCGCACTTCTCGAAGGGCACGCCCGGGCGCGTAAAAAACCATCGCAAGCAGCCGTAACCAATCAAGTACGTTCAACTTAGTTCTCACCGTCGGGTCCAACGATTACTCATGGCTCCTCGACAGGGTTCGGTACATCTTGCAGATTCGGTTGGCCTTCCCGAAGCGGAACTGCGGGCGTAATATTCTCGTGATGAATAACACTCGCTGAAGTTAGCGGCCAATAGCGAAACAATGCCTTACCGTAGACATATTTCTTAGGAACCAGTCCCCAACTGCGGGAATCGCTGGAATTGTCCCGGTTGTCGCCCATCACAAAGTAGTAATTCGGTCTCACGTACACGGGCGCCTGACTTCTCGGTGAGACATTTAATCTTGGGTCAAGGTATTTCTCGCTGATCTCAGTGCCATTTACGCGGATAGTTCCATCCCGCATTTCAATCGTGTCTCCCGGCAAACCGACCACTCGCTTGATGTAACTCTTCGATGGGTCGTCAGGAAACCAGAAAACAACGATGTCGCCCCGTTCCACCTTTGGCGCCCAACTATACTCATCGTAGTAGATCAACTTATTGACGAAGATCCGCTCACCGTCATGCAGTCGTGGCAGCATTGAGGTACCTTCCACCTTAACCGGCTGCACCACAAATACCACCACCAGGGCAGCCACCATCAAAGCAAAAAGCAGGTCGCGGAAGAGTAATCTGCCTTCCGACCAGAGCGTGTGTCTCGACGCTTCGACTGGCCGGTGTACCTGTATATCCTGGTCGTCGTTTATATGAACGCCGCCAAAGGGGGGTGGACGGCGGGTTTTGAATCCTAACATTTGAAATCGTCTCTTAAATTAACTCTTGTCTTGCTAAATCCTGACTCTCTCAGCAACGGTTGAGGTTAGCTTCCGCCTGTTTCCTTGTCAAACACACGGGATCGACACGTGTCGGTACCCTAATTGAAAGTGCACAACTATAAAACCGAGCGCTGTGAACGCCGGATCCGAAAGGTGCCCTCGGTGACAAGTGCGTTCTCTTTAAGCCAGTGGTTATCACTAAGTAGACTAAAGCATCGGGTGCTACCGCGCTGCGGTTCTGTAATCGCTTCCGATGCCCTTTAACTCATCAGTGTCGGCAATGGTTGACAGTGTCTGCTGCGCCTCTCTATCATCCTCCCTCAAGTTCGGCTCAAAAAACCCCCAACAAAGGCTCGAACGGAGGCTGATACGCCGTGATCAAACTAGACATCGTTAACCGAGTGGCGGAAAAAACCGGCGTTCCTAAGATGAAAGCCGAACAGGCTGTGGATGCCCTCTTCCACTCGATGAAGGGAGCCCTCACCCGCGGCGAACGCATTGAACTTCGCGGCTTCGGAGTCTTCGTTGTAAAACCCCGAAAGCGCGGTGTTGGCCGTAACCCCAGGACCGGCGAAGAAGTCGCAATCCCATCGGGTAAAACCATCCGCTTCAAGCCCGGCAAGGATCTGCAAGTGAGCGATGATGTGGAAATCAGCAACGAACCGGATTCGGAGGATTCAGACTTCGAGTAAACTACAGTGCGTTGATTAACCTGTTGAGGCTAGAGCGTTGATAATCCAACGTTCTAGCCTCTAATCTCGAAAGGTGTCATGTCAGAATCCATAGAAGCAATTCCACCGTTTGTCCCGTCACGACGGACGATTGACACGATCGGCCCGCAATCGGTTGCCCGACCTACAACGCGCGAGTGGCTCAAACACTCGGGGCTGTTCCTACTCACTTTCCTGACCACCACTTTTGCGGGAATTGTTGTCGCTTCGCCCGAGCTTCCAGTCGCCGAGCCGGCCACCGAGGGAATAATTGGCTACATTCTTTACGTTCCTGAATACTATTTCCGAATCGTCGGCGCGCTGCTGACTTACGCGATTGCCAATCCAACAGTTCTGATCTCAGGGTTAACGTTCGCGACGGCGTTATTGGCAATACTCACGGCCCACGAGATGGGCCACTATGTCGCGTGCCGCCGTTATGGAGTGGAAGCCACGCTGCCTTTTTTCATTCCCGCACCCCCGCTTTTCCTGGCGGGCACGTTTGGCGCCTTCATAAAAATGAAGTCGCCGATTCCTTCACGTCGAGCGTTGTTTGATATTGGACTCGCGGGACCGTGGGCCGGCTTCGTCGCGTTGTTGCCGGTTGCGGTGGTCGGTGTGCTTACGCTTCAAGCGGCGCCGCCGCATGAGGGCAGCGCTATCATATTCAACGATCCACTCTTGATAAGAATCATTGCGAAGTTCACCGGCGCAAACCTTCCCGATGCTATGCCTAACCCTTTCTACATGGCGGCGTGGTTAGGGCTGCTTGTAACAAGTCTAAACCTAATGCCGGTGGGCCAACTCGATGGCGGGCATGGAATGTTTGCGCTCTTTGGACCACGCGCTCACAAGCAGGTTGGACTGTTGGCGTTTATCACGATGGCGCTGGTTGCGGTGCTGGGATTTATCTGGTACGGCAGTCCGAGTGGTTTCCTGTATACCGTTCTGCTGGCAGTAATGCTGAAGGTGCGTCATCCGGCGCCACGCGTCATGGAACCCCTGGGCACGAAACGCATCATCATCGCAGTCGTCACCTTGATTGTCTTTGCGCTCTCGTTCTGGCCTTTTCCTATAATGATCACATAGTATTCCGATTCCGGTTCTATGGTTCGCCGAGCCGCAGGGTAAGTCTATCAATCCCTGACAATTACTCTTAACTAGTCGCAACAGCAGGCAGTAGCCCCTTGATCTCGCGCACCACTTTGGCCACTTCTTCCTGGTCGGCCAGTGCAATCATGAAAAATTTGTAACCTTCGTGGAAGCAGATTACGCCATTGGCAAACAGCCATACGCCGCCGAGGAAAGGATTGCCGCCAACCAACCAGCTGACCGGCGCACCTGCGACTCCGCCTGAAGAAACAATCGTGGCAAACATTGCCGCCCCAGCAGCGCAGCTAAAAGCCCCCAGCAGAGGCGCTCCGACATACTTGGTGATGTTCCGTTCAAACTCTACCCGCTCGCGTTCAGCTTCTGACAATTGACCCTGGGCTATGAGTTCTTCTTTCTTGCGCAGATAAGAGTCAAATCTCTCGCTCAACTTGCGGGCGCCGAAAATCGGCAACGCCGAGTGAGTCAGCCAATGAGGGTGCGCGCCTAGCAGGACAGCGTCGACTCCGGGAAACGCAGCGCCCATGCGAACGCCCAACACCAGGGAGAATGTAACGGCGGCGGCCTTCCCTGGATTCTCTTTGATCCAGTCACGGGCCTTAAGAATTCCGGCAGTAGCGGCCGTGGACGCGCGCGTTACTTTTGCTCCGGTGTCATAGACCTTCGAGGCGTTATCGTAGTAGACCTTGGCATCGTCAATCACCGCACTGGCCTTTTTCCCTGCCTCGCCAGCCGCATTCCTGATGACGTCGCCCGCTTTCCTGGCCCCTTTGACCGCGTCGTCTGCTGCTCGACGGGCCTTGTCACCCACCTGCCTCTCGTCTGCTAAACGCTCCGCTTCAATCCGCAGTTTTTCAGCTCCTGAGGTTACGGTCTGAGCCCCACGTTTCGCAGCTTCGCCGGCTACGCGAGTGCCTTCGTCCACGAGGTCGGAAATTGAATATTTCTCCTCCAGCTCGCGGGCCTTGCGGCGCACGGTCTTTTGCCACTCATCAATTGTATCTTTGTAGTCAGCCATATATATAGTCACCGGATTAGGCTTTTAGCGCCCTTATTGCTCGGTCCCTTGCATCTCAAACGTCGCCTCTCTTATAGGTACGCTTAGCACCTTTCGAGGGTTCAATCCTTCATCGAATTGCCCAAAGATTATCTAAGACGAATCTTGCGCGGTCCACGTCTTCATGTTACAGTGCGGCCATTCAGTGGTTGTCTGCTTGGCTCTATCACTCGCCTTAGAGATAGTACAATAGCTGAAGAAGTTCAAACCTCGGGCACGCACCAGGGAACCCTTACGTTACCGGATACCCATAACCTGCGATCGGACCACCGCACGTTAGAGTTTCGTAAGGCCGTCAAATCCAAACCTTTACTCAATCTCTTTAAGAGTGACCCCCATGAACGATATTGACTTGAAACTCAAGAGCCCCCGCCGCCCACATGCTCTGACTCCGTCAGACCGGGCGCGAATAATCCGGCAACTCGAATTTGGCGCGAGCCTCAGCGACCGTACGGTAGCGGAATTTGCTCGCAGCTCGGTTGTGCTCGAGGCACGCCGCCGGCGTTTTGTTTATCGCGCAGGCGAGCTGGCTGATGCGTTGTATGTAATTGTCAAAGGCCGAGTCAAGCTTTGCCGTATCGAGCCGAACACCGAGCGTGAAGCCGTTATAGATATCCTGCCGCAAGGGTCATTGTTTGGTGACTCAGCTCTCTACTCGAGCGCAGGACGCCGGGAAAACTGGGCAGTCGCCTATGAATCATGCACCTTGCTAAAGATTCCAGCGCCACAATTCAAGACTGCGATGACCGAGGAACCACAGCTTCATGAATACACGTTTCGCCTGATCGGCCAACGATTGGAGCGGGCTGAACAACGACTGGCTGATTTCGCCCTTAACGCGATCCCCGCTCGTCTCGATAGACTGCTGGCTGATTTCTCCAACCGTTACGGCGTACGCGAATCAGAAGGCGTATTGATCGACATCTCACTGCCTCACCGTGAAATCGCTTCGATCGTAGGGTCGACTCGCGAAAGTGTCACGGTGCGATTGAATGCAATGCGCCGCGAGGGCACTATCGAGTTCGTTAACAGGCGGATTCTGGTGAAGCGTCCCGAAGGACTGCTGCACTCGGTGAGTGAAGTGCCACTGGCGAATTAGCTTTTCGAGTGATTTCTCTACCAACCCCGCGCGGATTCCCTATCGATGAAGTGTCCCACCTGCGACAAAGACGTCAAGTGGCAGGACAATCCGTTTAGACCTTTCTGTTCCGAACGCTGCAAGCTTGTGGATCTCAGTAAGTGGGTAAGCGAAGAGTATTGCGTGCCCGGACGTGAAGTTGTCCCGGAAGCAGGGCTGGATGATCAGCCTGGCCGTGAAACTGAGAAGGACAATTAGACGGCGACAACTGCGATCTTCTTTTGGTTGGCGAGCGCCAGCATGGGATCGCGGTCGAACATCAGAGTTTTACCGGCGCTGATTGCGAGACAGGTAGCCCCAGCTTCGGCCATTCTTTCGATTGTGGGCACGCCAACTACCGGCACGTCGAATCTCATGTCCTGATTCGGCTTCGCCACCTTCAGGACCGTCAGCGCGCCGCTGCTCAACTTTATTACCCCGAGAGTGCCCTTACCTCGCATCAGCTCGCCGGCCCTCTGAATCGTGGCGTCAGTTCCCTCCATGGCTTCGATTGCCACGCAAGCCTTCCCACGAACAACTATCGTCTGGCCAAGATCAAGACGCGCGATTTCGCGGGCAATATCCAGTCCGTATTCAATGTCGGCTCGTTCGGCGGCGCTCGGCTCGCGAGTTGTCAGCGTTCCAGGAGCGGGTAGGTAGTCTTTAAGAAAAAACGTCGAGTCAATCAGATCGATGCCCTCGCTTGCGAGTTCCGTGGCAATGGCTCCGATCAACGAGTCGGTATTGTGACGCGGTAGTTTCAGCAACACCTTGAGCATTCGCGCGTCAGGAATCGCACGACTGAAAATCTGCACGTGCCGCACCTGGCCGGCCATAATGGCTTTGTTCACTCCTTCGCCCTTGAAAAAGCGAATCATTTTGCCAAGCTGGCCAATGCCGACCCAGGTGAGCCGATCGACCTGGCGCTCGAGTTCCGGATCAGTCTCCTCTCGAATGGCCGCTACCGACAGCGAAACGCCGGCCCGGCGCGCGCCCTCGGCAACCATAAAAGGGAATCTTCCGTTACCGGCAATTAGTCCGTAGCGCATAAATAAGGGATGAGGGAGGAAGGATGAGGGATGAGGGAGAACTGCTTATTCATCCCACATCCCTCATCCTTCATCCCTTACTTTACGACTCCTCGCTGGGAAGTCTCTATGAACGTCACGAGAGTTTCCACTTCCGGAGAATCTTTAATCTCTTCTCGGATTCTCTCGACAGCCTGCGAGGTATTGAGTTTGGAGGAGAGCAGAAGATGAAATGCCTGATGGAGCGACTTGATTTGTTCCCGACTGTAACCGCGGCGTTTCATTCCCGTAGTGTTTAAGCCATAACACCTGGCATGGTTACCCACCGTTAACGCGAAGGGCAGCGCGTCTTTGACTACCACCGAATAACCGCCTACATAGGCTTCTTTTCCCACGCGACAAAACTGATGCACCCCCGAATAAGCTCCAACGTTGGCGTAGTCCTCAATAATCACGTGGCCTGCCAGCGTGGCTGCATTAGCCATGATGACGTTGTTGCCAATGATGCAGTCGTGAGCCACGTGTGCCTGGGCCATAAGCAAACAATCGTCGCCTATCTGAGTTAGCATTCCACCACCGTTCGTGCCGCGATGGATGGTTACAAACTCTCGGATCATGGTGCGTCGGCCAATGCGTGTTTCGGAAAGTTCTCCCTGGTACTTCAAGTCTTGAGGGGCCAAGCCGATGGAAACAAAAGGGAAAACGCGAGTGCCCTCGCCGATGGTTGTCCGGCCATCGATGACACAATGGGATTCCAGTCGAACGTCGTCTTCCAGCGCCACTTCGTCATTAACGATGCAGTATGGACCAATGTAGCAACCGGTCCCGATACGTGCGAGTGAACTAACAACCGCGGTAGGGTGGACGTTATTGGGTTTTGTGGCGACAGCCATGAAATCAAATTTGTGGAAAAAGGGAATGGACCAGGGGAAATGGGTTACACGTTGTTTGTGAGCTTCCCCTTTACCCTTTCTCGATTTCTTACACGGCCGACCCTCGGTCGGCTATTACACTCATGATCTCTGCGTCAGCGACCAGTTGGCCTTCAACTTTCGCTTCGCCTCTCATGCGCTGAACGCGCGAGCCAATTCGCAAGGCAGTCACTTCGAGTGTCAATGTGTCACCGGGAACAACCGGACGACGAAAGCGTGCTTCTCTAATTCCGGTAAACAGCACCAGTTTTTGATCGCGGTCCTCGATTTCACGAAGAGCAAGTACTGCTCCAACCTGAGCCAGGGCTTCAACTACCAGAACGCCGGGCATCACGGGCGCGCCGGGAAAGTGTCCCTGGAAAAACGCTTCGTTGATACTGACCTGCTTGATGCCAACGATACGTTGCTTCGGAACCAGCTCCACGATCCGATCCACCAGGAGAAACGGGTAACGGTGCGGCAGGAGTTTCTGAATTTCTTGTGAATCGAGAACGGTTTCCATGATCACAATAAGAAGACGCGGCCCGCGGCATTGTCTACCGCATCGCCGCGTCTCAAACGAGAAGCCTCCAACTCGGGTTTACTTTGGCGGCGCAGGCGTAACTGCCGCAGCCGCAGTTGCTGGATTCTTGGTATTGAACTCGTTAATGAAAGGCCGGGTGATATCCAAAGCGTCAGCGGCGTAAACCAGCGGCACCTGACTGCCATCGATAATCACGTGGATATTATGGGCCTTGGCATAAGCTTCGAGTGCCTTACCGATGTCTTCCTGCAGCGGTGAAAACATTTCCGTACGGCGCTTGTTATATGCAGCCTGCGCGTCTTCACCCTTGCGCTGAAAATCTTTTTTCAGTGCATCGAGCTGCTCTTGCTTGTTCGCGATGGTTTTGGGATCGGCTACGGCTGCAGTCTTACTGATGTCGTCAGTCAGCGTTTGAATTCTTTGCTGCAGCGTCTGCAGTTCAGTCTGTCGCGGCTGAAACTCACGGTTCAGAGTCGTGATCAACGTATTGAATCGGCCGATACCGGTTTTGGCATCGAGAAAGGCATCGGAGTAGATCAATGCGATCTTGCTCTCCGGAACATTTCCCGCTGGAGCCGGTGTGGTTGTGGGCGCAGCCGGTCTTGTCTGTGCCAACGCGGGTGAAACAGCCAGGGCCAGAACGAAGGCAAAGGCGAATAATAATCTATCTTTCTTCATGACTTTCTTGTATTGCTCCTCAAATAAGGCGGTTGGTCGACTCACTTAGTTGTTCAGACCACCGCAGGGGTTGGCTTTGACGATCAAAAGGTGCGCCCAACGCTGAAGCGGATAACCTTCTTTTTCTCGTTAAAGATGAAAGGAAAACCGTCTATAACCTGATCTTCTCTAGCTCGGGGATTATACGCAAAGATCAGGCGAAAAGGCACGTTGATGACGGGCACCTGAACGCGAACTTCCATTCCGAGGCTCGCTCGGTAGTCGCCGATTTTATTAAAGAGACTCTGAGAAATGCGGACCACAGTGTTGGTTTGTGCCTCGCCGCGTAGAAACACCTGCTGGAAACCAAACGGCAGACCCGTGACTGGATCAAACCCTCCGAGGTTTCGCGCGTTATCAAGCTCCTGCTGGGTCACCAGCCGATTGTCACGCAGGACTAGTCCCGGAGTGCCACCAAAGCCGACCACCGCCAGATCAGAATTGGCGGCGTTGCAGGCCGCCAGGGCTGTCAGGCTTACCCGCTCAAGGGCGAACGGAGACCTCGCACAACGTATCAAGCCGGCGGTACTCAAAAACGGCTGGTCATTGAGGAAATTGCTCGAAAAGACCTGTTCACCTTTGCCACGCAGATTGAAGGCTGACCCGATATCTGCAAACGCCGCTAACCCGACTGTGTTTCCGATGATTGGAATTCTATACTCAAAGTTCCCAAGAATTTGCGTGTCTGCGCCGATTGGTTGGTAGACTCTCGACAGTTGGACCATGTTTGATCCGGACGGCCCGGTGAATACGCCGATATTGGTAAGTGATGCCGGTAAGCCGGGGACAGGAACTGGATTATCGTCCAACGGATTTGTCGAAAGCACCACGTTCCTGGAGGTTATGAAAGCATCGAATGGCGCGATCGGGCTGATGTGGCGGACGTTATAGCCACGAATACTAAACTCATCCCCAAGGAAGAAGCGTTCAAAAATGGGCACGCCATCAACAAAGGCCAGCGACTGAGAGTTTCGAACTTTAGACGAAGTTGCAAAACTACCGACCGTGCCCGCGATGATGCGGAAACCAAATACTTCCGGACTTTCCGACCTCTTCCGCCGCATTGGGAAAAACTGCGAGTAAGAAAGTGTCGGCTGATAAGTGCGAACGTCACCGCCAAGTCCGGCGAGCGCGACCTGGAAAGATAGTTCCCTACCGCTGGTCGGATCGACGCTGGCGTTCCGCGTGTCGTAGGCGAAGCTCAGGGTTCCCCGGCTGGTAATGATGCTGTCCTGGGCATAAATAACGGGAATGAACCGGGATGGATTCTCCGGATCCTCGTTTACATCGGGATCCTTCACCGTGGAAGTAGAAAACTGATAGGACAATCCCACGCGCGAGAACTGGGTAAAACGTCGCTTCCGGTAAAACTCGGATAACGGAGCACTCGCGAAAATAGAGCCACCGTAAGACGTGCGAGTGAAAAGGTTTTCGTCGCTCACATTCAGGAAATCGATCTGGTTTCCTGAAAGGCCCTGCTGGGCTTCGAGGTTTTGCGAGAGAAACGTTCCCTCACCGAAAAACTTTTGCGTATAACCAAACAGCGAAAAACCTGCCGTGATGGGACGATTCCTGATGTAGGGTTCTGTAAACGAGAATTGGAGATACTTTTGACGGTTTCCGGCGGACATGTTTAGCGAAAGTATTTCGCCTCGGCCCAGAAGGTTATTAGTCGAATACTCCAGACCAAAGAAGGAGCCGCCAATACCGGAAAGCCCGCCATTGAAGGAGATTTGCTGGCGCCCGCGCTCGGTAACTTTCAGATTGACGTCGACCGTTGCTTCTTCGTCGTTCGTCCTGAAGTCGGCGTCTTTATCCTTGTCGATAGGATCGAAATAACCAAGCTGGTTGAGTTTGATGATCGAGTATTCCCAGGCCGTCTGATTATAAATATCACCTTCGTTGACCAACACTTCGCGCCGGAGGACGTTGTCGCGTGTAAAGGTGTTGCCAATAAACTCGAGACGTCGGAGCGAAAACTGCTTGCCCTCTTCGATCGTAATTAGAAAATCAACGATTCCCTCGTCAGGCTTTTGAGGATTCTCTTTAAACGTCGGAGTGGGCTCCGCTGTGTATTCAATGAAACCCTGTGCTCCGTAATACTTCTTGAGGTTTTCAAACAGTGCCTTGCCGATCTTTTCACCGTTGGCTATGTCGCCTTTATTAAGTCCGATAACATCGCGAACGTTCTGTTCCGAGAAAATTGAGTTGCCCTCAATCTTCATCTCGCCGATGCGGTACAGCTTTCCCTCAACGATCGGGACGGTAACGCGCAGGCCCTCGTCGACGGAAGAAATAAAAGGAAGCGGGAGTATGGGGAAACCAGTGCGTCGCGGACCAACTCCCTCAACTCTTGGTTCGCCATGTCGCGCCTGCAAGTAACCCTTAGAGCGCATGTAGTTATCGACATTGCGCAGATCGAAGTCGAGCTTCTCGCGGTCGAGTATGTCCTGGCCCTTAAAGCGAGTAATCAGCCCCGCCTCTTTTACCAACTTCATGGAGCCGCGCAGCTTGCCGTCGCTGAAGACCGTATTGCCCTCGAACTGGATTTCGACGACGCGAACACGGTCTCCCTCGTTAATTACGAAAGTAAGCGCCGTTGACGTGGCGGAAACCTCGTCGCGTCTTTCCTCGACGGTGGCGTTTGGATGACCGCGAGCGGAGAGCAACTCCTTTAAAACGCGGATCGCTGTCCGGGCTTTAACAGGATCGTAGGTGCTTTCTTTGGAGATGCCGACGCGCCTCTCGCGAAACGCCTTAAGCACGTCTGATTCCTGAACGCTTTTAAGTCCCTCAAACTGCAGATCGCGAATGATCGGAAGCTCCTTGACCTCGAAAATCACGTTGACGCCGCCACGCGCTCCATCCTCGATGAGGACCCGCGTTGCGGTTTTATCAAAGAAACCCAGAGTCAATATTGCCTGTAGATCGCGCTGGACTTGTTGTTCGTTATAAGGATCGCCGGGGCGGGTTTGGACGTAATAAAGGACGTCGTCTTTTCTGAGGCGTCGATTGCCGCTAATTTCAACCGACTCAACGAGGCGTTGGCCCTGTTGTGCATTAACAGGTCGCGGTTCGGGGATCATGTAAGCCAGCAGGATGATTCCGCTCATAAGAATGAGCAAAAACCCGCGATATGAATGCATAGGTGCCTTTTCCCTCAGGTACTTACCGGATCTCAGATACTTCGGGGAGCTTTAAAATGGGCTTGATAATTTGTCTGCTCGAAATAAAGGCGAAAAACCGCAAAACGGCCCAAGCTTGAATATGCCCAACGACTGTGGAACCCCTTGGATTCCGAAGTGTAACAGTCTCGTTGCCAAAGCTTGTCCAGCAAAGTCGCGCATTATACCCAACCCGCCTCGCAAAAGTAAAAAGGCAAAGGAAACAGGTAGTGGGGTAATTCTGTGTTGCTGGAAAAAAAAGAAAGATCGCGTACCGTCTCGGGCAGTGAAACCGTCAATGTTGAAACCCTCGCCTGTACGCCGGCTAGTAGTGTGTTGGTGGTGCCTCAATCTTTTTCAGCATTCCGCCCTCGCCTAAGTGTTCGGGGCAAAGTCGAGCAATTGCAAAGCATTCCAACAACGCTCGTTGACGGGGATCATCGACCGCTAGGTATTGGAATGTGAACCCGGTTCTCAACTGGGCTCGATCACCTTTCAAATCCCCATGCTGAACGAATGACGAATTTCCGGCGAGGTGCTGATCCAGGCGCTGCCTCAGCCCTTTCTTTCCTCGCAATGTGCGCCCAACATGCAGCACCTTCCCGCTCGCGTTTCGAATGATGTAAACGCCTTGTGTTAAGGGCGCTACAAGACATCGGCCAGTGCGCGGGAAGGAACATATTTCCTGCGTAGTGAGCAGATTGAACAATCCTTCAATTTGCTGGTATTCGGCGATTGGGCTAGTAGCTCCTCTCTAGGTTTTAACCGTAGCTCTGGTTATTGCGTGAGGGTAGATTATCTATGCCCCGAGCAATTCCCGCAACGTCCACACATGGCCCGTCAAGCCTGATTCGTCAACACAGATTTACCCAATTACCAAGAAACAGGTAGTGTAGAGGCGTCCCTCAGTTGGCGCTCCCGAATTGCGCGAAAAAAGGGCGCCCACGGAGGGACGCCCCTACAATATCGTCACTCAAAACCGGATCAGTGGATTAGAAGCGCATCATCAGGCTCTTCAACACCCACCGGCCGGTAGTTAAGATCGGCGCCATCGAGAAATACTTCAATCAGAGAGGCTCCAACCAATTGCCCCTGTATGAGAGCCTCGGAAAGCGGATCTTCGACGTACTTTTGCAGCGCACGGCGCAGTGGACGCGCTCCATAAGACCGATCGGCGCAGGTCTTCTCGACGATCCATCGCTTGGCCTCGTCAGTCAGTCTGACTTCAAACCCGTGACGCAACATCGTGCGATTGATCTGTTCTATCTGAAGTTGGATAACATCGAGCAATTCATGACTAAAGAGCTCGTCAAAGATAATGATTTCGTCGAGACGATTAATGAACTCCGGATTAAACGTTTGCCTGACGGCCGACATCACCATCTCTTCCATCTTCTCTCTGGTCGCATCGGTGCTTCCCTGGAAACCCATTGTGCCCTTCTTTTGAATGAACCGGGCGCCGATGTTCGACGTCATGATGATGATGGCGTTTTTGAAGTCCACCGCATTGCCAAGCGCGTCGGTGAGAATGCCGTCCTCAAACACCTGCAGCAAAACGTTGAAAATGTCGGGGTGTGCTTTCTCAATTTCGTCAAACAGGAGAACCGAATAAGGCGCACGTTTGATGCGCTCGGTAAGCTGGCCGCCTTCTTCGTGTCCGACGTAGCCTGGAGGCGATCCAATCAACTTTGAAACGGAATGCTTCTCCATGAACTCAGACATATCAAAACGAATCATCGCGCGCTCGCTACCAAACAATACCTGCGCCAGAGCACGCGCCACCTCAGTCTTGCCTACGCCCGTCGGGCCAAGGAAAAGGAATGAACCAACCGGCCGCAGCGGATTCTTCAAACCGGCGCGCGATCTGCGAATAGCTCGCGCGAGCGCCGAGATTGCCGGGCGTTGAGAAACGATGCGTTCGTGCAATTCCGCCTCAATCCGAAGAAGCTTGTGTGTCTCTTCTTCTTTGAGCGAGGTCACCGGAATTCCTGTCCAACGAGCGATCACCTCTTCTACATCGTCACGCGTCACCTGGGCTGAGACCAACTCGTCGTCGTCACTATCCTCTTCAATACCGAAAGCCGCATCGGGTTCTCGGGACCACTCACTAATCTGACTCCAATCAGAGAGATTTCCCTGTTCACGGCGAACTCGAAGCTTTACGCGAGCCCCGGCTTCGTCGATCACATCAATGGCTTTATCAGGCAGAAAACGGTCGGGAATGTAGCGGTGCGATTGATAAACAGCGGCTTCCAAGGCGTCGTCGGTGTAATGGACCTGATGGAAACTTTCGTAGCGTTCGCGTACCCCATCAAGAATCTCAACCGCTTCTGCTTCGGAAGGTGGCGGAACCTTGACGGCCTGAAAACGCCGCTCCAACGAACGGTCTTTTTCAATCGACTTGCGAAATTCTGCCGGTGTGGTCGCGCCGATACATTGGATTTCGCCGCGCGAAAGGGCTGGCTTCAGAATGTTTGCGGCATCCAGAGAGCCTTCGGCTGAACCAGCGCCCACGAGCGTATGTAGCTCGTCAATGAAAACGATGTACTGCGGATTCTCGATTAGCTCGCGCATGATCTGCTTCAAGCGCTCTTCAAACTGTCCTCTGTATTTAGTGCCGGCAACGATTAAAGAAAGATCGAGCGAAAGGATGCGCTTGTTTTCGAGGAACGAAGGCACCTCACCCCTAACGATACGTTGAGCCAGTCCTTCGACGATTGCTGTCTTACCCACGCCAGGTTCGCCAATCAACACTGGATTATTTTTCGTGCGCCGGCAAAGAATTTGGACCAGGCGCTCAATCTCGGCTTCACGGCCAATCAATGGATCGAGTTTGTCGTTTGAAGCGTCGTCAGTCAGGTCGCGGGAAAACTCAACCAGGTGCGGCGTGTCTTTCTTTTGTGAGCTGCGCGCATCCACTCCCGACTGGCGCGCAATCTCATCGCGCACCGCGTTTAGCCGCAGACCACGCTCGTAAAGAATCTCAGCCGCCATCGAGCGGTCTTCTCGCAGTAATCCGAGAAGCAAATGCTCTGTGCCGATGTGGCGATGTTGCAGGCGATCGCTCTCTTCGTGAGCATAAGCAAGGACGCGCTTTGTTTCGGGAGCGAGCGGAAGTTCAACCGAAGTGGAGATTTTTTCGCGCAGCAGGGTGCGTCCTTCGATTTCCTTGCGAATCGACTCAATTGAAACCTGCGCCCTGGGAAAGAAGCGCCCGGTCAAAGTCTTGTCTTCCCGCATCAGGCCCAGCAGCAGGTGTTCCGGCTCAATCGCGGGCGCGCCAAACTGTGACGCTTCATAACGTGCAAAGAAAATTACGCGGCGTGCTTTTTCGGTGTAGCGTTCGAACATTCGTTTTTACTCGTCGAACAGGCCCTTATGATTACCGTGCCGGGCGACTGAAACACTCGCCCGGCAACTGGCCGGCATTATAACCCATCAATGAGAGTGCAAAAAGGTTTGTAAGGTTTCCCCATGATAAAACTCTCAAGCCTTGCCTTATTTCAGATGTCTGTAGACGTGTTTAGAGTACAACCTTCAGGTTGCTTCTATCCCAACAAACTAGCTTGCTTCCCCGTCGCAAGCTAAAGCTTGTACTCTATACGCCTGCTGTCAGTCGCGCCTCAAAACCGCGAATTAGGTCTCGTAAAGTCTTCCGTCTCTTAACATCAGACTGCGATCGCAGGCCGACGCAAGTCTTTGATTGTGGGTAGCAACTATAACTATTGCCGGGGTTTCTTTCGCATAAGCGATCAACGAAGCCGCAATCGCATCCCCTGTCGCTGAATCAAGATTACCGGTCGGCTCGTCTGCCAGCACAATCGCCGGTCTGGTCACCAGAGCGCGACAAACAGCTACTCGCTGCTGCTCACCGCCGGATAGGTCCCCAATTAAATGCGAACCCCGGGTGTTGAGACCAACAGTTTCAAGCATGATCTTCGCAGCCGCTATTGACTCCCGCGCTCCTTTACGGTTGATCCGAAGTGGCAAACTTACATTCTCCTCAGCAGTGAAGTCCCTGAGCAGATGATGAAACTGAAATATTAAGCCCATGCGACGGTTGCGAAAGTGTGCGAGTGCGGAGGCCGAAGCGTGGTGAATCGCAAACTCTCCTGCCAATACGCTTCCGTGGTCGGGTTCTTCAAGACCGGCCAGCAAGTGCAACAGAGTTGATTTGCCCGCACCGGATGATCCCATAACGGCGACTGCTTCACCCGCCACGGCGGACAACGAAGCGCCGCGCAAGACTTCGATTCGCTCGCCCGAAGGCGCCAGGAAATTCTTGCGAAGATCGTCTACCCGTAGTCCAAAGTCCAAAGTCCGAAGTCCAAAGCCTGGTTTGCCAGGTTGTGTGGTCGAAGCCAACGGCGATTGCAGGTCTAAAGCTCCGGCAGCTTCAGAAGCATCTAGCGGTTGGTCATCCGACTTTGGACTTTGAACTTTGGACATTGGACTAGTCTTACACGTCGCGTAACAGCTCAGCCGGACGAATCGTTGCCGCCGCTCGTGCCGGATACAGCGTAGCGATAATGCTAAGAGCAATCGCCACAGCCGCGGCCAAAGCCATGTCGCGCAAACTCAGATTCAGGGGAACGTTGCCGATTGAATACACATCTGCAGGCAAACTGATCAGTTTGTAATGATTCGCAATTTGGACGGTCAATGTCCCCAGCAATACCCCCATCAACGCGCCCAGCACTCCAGTTATCGCACCTTCAATCATAAAAATGCCCATGATGCTTTTGCGAGTTGCACCCATGGCGTTAAGGATTGCTATGTCTTGCCGCCGCTCGGTTACGACCAGGATTAAGGTCGTGGTGATGTTCAGCGCAGCTATGAAAATGATTAGAGCGATGATGACGACTCCTATACGCCGCTCAAGCGTCAACGCCGTAAACAAAGGGCGATTCGCGTCTTGCCAGTCAATTGTTGTATACGAAGGACCGAGTGATTCACGGATATTCGAGCCGGCTTGCTTGACGTCGTAGATGTCTTTTACCTGCACGCTGATCACTGTGGCGGCGTGAGCGCCGCCGGAGAAAGCAGCGGCGGTGTCCAGCGGTAGATAGATCCAGGTGGAGTCGTATTCGAAGAGTCCGGTGCGAAAAGTTCCGGCGACACGAGCGCTCCGTTTTATCGCGGCATTGGAGCGGAGAACAGAACCTGCCGCGATAATCTCAGCACGGTCACCCACACTAAGTCCCGTTTGCCCGGCTAGATCACTGCCCAACAATACGTTCGGCAAGCCTTGCCCGGCCTCCTTAGCGTTGAATAACGGGTCAACTGAACCTTCGACTATTGAAACGGCAACGTCTGATCTGGTTTGTGGGGAGGAATCGTCGATGCCGCGCAGCACCGCAAAGGTCGAGCCTTTTGGCCCAATGAGCACCGCACCGTCGTACGTGGTGCCTGTGGCCGTGACCACACCGTTTACTTGCCTGATGCGGGCCGCCGTCTCGCTGTAATCCGGCATCGGCTGGCCGTCGCTGCGGACAACGGTGATGTGGGCTGTGCCGCGCAGTATCTTGTCGCGCATCTCGTCGCGAAAACCGTTTGCCAGTGCCAGCGCCACAATCAATGCGGCGACTCCCGTTGCGATCCCGGTGAGTGCTATGAGCGTCGTCACTCGAGCGAGCTTTTGCTTGCGGCGTGAACGCAGATGACGAAGAGCCAGAAAAAATTCGTAAGGCATAAAAAGTAGGACAGACATTCCTGTCTGTCGAGCTCCATCAAGAAAGCAGTGTGGAGCCGAGGTAACTTAAACTGCCATCCATGCTCAGCCAGAGAGGCAGGAATGCCTGTCCTACTAGCCCGTCAATGGCGCACACTTCTTCGTATCTTCAGGCCTGTTCTCCGGCAGCAGTCGTTCAAGGTGCGCCGAGTCGTTTGCGGTTTGGTCCTCTTGTGGCCTCACCTCAAAGATCGTGTCTGTGATCCGAAGGAAACGAAAATGCTGCTGTAAACTCGCAATCGCGGGAAGCTCATCGCGTTGCCATCCGCAAGGCATCCACCACCTTGGGTCAGTATCGATAAACACGCGCCGGCCTTCTTTGAAATGCTCTTGAATTGCGGGCACGAGATTCTTGTCTCCGGGCCAACCTCCGCCGGTGCCAATCGTTTTCCACGACCCAACGCCCATCGACTTCCAATAGATGACCGCAATCGTTTGCGCGCCGGACATCATGACGGCATCGCGAGGCACTTTCTCCAATTGATGACGATAGTTCTTGCTGATAGCTCGCCGTTCTGCAAATTGCCGGCTCGCACGTCTAACCAGAAGGCCAAAGGTGGTCCCAACCACAATTACCGCGATGGCGCATGAAGCGAATGCAGCTCGTTCGCTTTTTGCCAATCGCTTTACCATGCGAATCAGAAAGCAAGCACAGAGCGGAGCCAGCGCGGGTAATCCGGTTAGGAAGTATCGCCAGTTAACGGCGGTGCTGTAGTTGAAGAATAACGCCAGGTCACCCAACAAACCGATCGCCCCCAGCAGCAGCATCGGAGAAAGACGCCGCAAACGCCATTCGCTTACAAACGCAAACGGAAACGAAAGAAAAACCAGTGGCGCACTCGCAAAGAAGAACCCCACGTACGGCAGAACATTTCTTAGCGTTACAGCCGGATGACGCGCCGATTCCTGGAGCATCGATTCACGCCATCCAAACCAGATCCTGCTGTAGTGCGGGTCGGTAAAAAACCAGAAGGCGAACCAGCCAAACGCGAAAATGAAGAACAGCGCGGACGATAGCAGGACCAGAAGAATTTCGCGCCGGCCCACCTTCCACCCGTAGACAAATGGCGCAAGGACCAACCAGGGCAAGTAAAACCCAATCGTTTCTCGTAGATTCATGCCCAGGCCCAGGAAAGCGGCGCCGAGCATGATCATCCAGATTCGGTTTTGTTGCAGTCCTCGATAGTGGATTATCAAAGCGGTAGAAAGCACGAGCACTGACGGCACATCCGTCATCACCTGCCCGCCGTAAAGCACAAATACCGGAGAGAACACTACGAAGAGCGCAGCCAGGGTGGCGGCATGGATTGAACCGGAAAACTGACGCGCCAGAATCCAACAAGCGATCACAGCCAGCGGCGCCTGGGCCACGACCGCATACTTAAAAATCAGATAAGCGTTTTCAGGTTGGACGTTGAAAAGCAGGTGGGCCGTTTCGTACAGCGCATAATTACCGAAGATAAAAAGATTCCGGCCGAGGGCCATCGAAGATGGATAACCGGCAAGCGACAGCATTGTGTAGTCCAGCCCGTCCCAGTCGCCGATAAATGGATCGACAAACATGAGCACCAGGACAAGCGCGGTTAGAGCTGGGATTGCCCACCAGGGCCATGCTTGCCAAAAAGACGAAGATGAATCTATTGCCGCCACAGAAGAGTGGCGTTTTCGCGAGCGGTCAGACGTTAGAGGCGTGCTTGTCTTTGGATGTGTCTGGTTCAATGAGTTGAGATTCGACCGAACGGTCCGGTCGCTTCACCATTTTTACGCGATTACCCTGCGCATTGTACTCAACTTCGTCCATGATGTTGTAAATAAGCATAACGCCACGGCCTGAGGATTTGAACAAGTTCGCCGGATCGCAGGGGTCGGGGATGGTCTGCACGTCGAATCCTTCCCCCTCGTCTTCTATCGTGAAGCAGGCTTCGCTGGGCGACAATTCGGCGCCAACGCGCACGAGCTTTGTGGGATCGTTTTTGTTTCCATGTTTGACGGCATTGACGAATGCCTCGTCCAACGCCACGAAAAGATTCGAGCCTTCGGGGCCGATTAAGCCGAGTTTAGAAACACGCTCGAGCAGGTATTGCAGTACGCCATCCATAAGCGCAAGGTCGCTCGGTATTTCAAACTCAATTTTCTCGTGAGTGTGGGCCAGCAGGCTCGGGTCATCGACGTAGCGAAGTTTGTAGGAGAGCGTCTGCTCGACTATTTCGCGCAGCTCATCTTTGTCGTACGCAGATCTTAGATAGTTTCCCGCGCCCAACTTGAAGGCCTTGATTACTTCGGGCTTGGCGGCGTGAGGTGGAACTATCAGGTGCTTCCGTTGCAATTCGCTAATGGGCCGGCCGTTGGTATCAGCTTCTTCGGTGAGATCGCTGATTATCAGATCGAAGTCTTCAAGGTCTTCCCGCTGCAGTGCCTGTTCGCGGTCGCCGGTAACCACAACCTCGTGGCCCAGTTTTCCCAGCACATCCTCGAGGATTGTACGGAGCTCATCGTTATTGTCGACGATGAGAATCCTGCGTTTCTGCATTCGGCTCCAATCTGACAGCAATTTCCGCGGGAGAGAACGACGCCGGACGGGCGTCGGAATATTATTTACGAAATTGTGTGCCGCAGCGTTCGAAATATATCACCGGCACGCCTGAAGTGATAAGGGCCAGCGTTCGACATGCTTCGACCGCGGAGACCCCCCTTCTATGTTTTGGAGTGTTTTCATAGCAGGAATTATAAGGCGAAGGGCGTTGCGGCAAGATCTCCTCCTTATGAGCCCAAGCTTATGAGTCCTACCTTTCTACTATCGAGCAAATATCATTCGCAATCCTCATGCGGTAAACTACGCCTCCCGTTCCGACCCTTATGGCAAAGCCTGGAAAACTCCGAACATGGGTTGAATATGCTGCAGCACGTTCCGTACTCGCCGTGCTCAGCGCTCTTCCGCTTACCTGGTCGATGCGCGTGGGCCGCTCAATGGGAAGTCTGGCCCATGGCCTGGCCGGAGATCTAAGACAGACGGGCCATCGAAATCTGAAGCTGGCTTTTCCTGATAAGAGTGAGCAGGAGAGACGCGAGTTACTCTCGGCTTGTTTTCGGAGTTTTGGAAGACAACTAGGCCTGTTCAGTCATTTCTCGTCTGCCAGCCGTGAACAGTTGTTGAGTTTTACCGCATGGGAGGGTTTGGAGAATTTAGAAATTGCAAAAGCGCAGGGGAAGGCTGTGATCCTTTTCACCGGACACGTGGGCGCCTGGGAGTTGTCGAGCTTTGGACTATCTCTCCAGGGTCATCCGCTTAGCTTTCTCGTGCGCCGGCTTGATAACCCGAGAGTCGAGCAAATGGTAGAGCGAATTCGGACGCGTTTCGGCAATCAGTCGGTAGACAAACGCGGGGCCGCGCGTCCAATGCTTACCATCCTTAAGAATGGAGGCACCCTCGGACTTCTGGTTGACCTGAACACATTGGACGACGAGGCTATCTTTGTCGACTTCTTTGGCGTACCGGCATCAACCACCTTCATGTTGGCCAAGCTCGCCCTGCGAACAGACGCGGTCGTGCTGCCGATATTTGCGCCGTGGGACGAGAAGCTTGGCAAGTTTCTGGTCCATACACAGCCGCCGATTTCAATAGAACGGACCGGCGATGAACAGGAAGACGTTCGCAGGTTCACCTCTGAACTTTCGCGAAGCGTTGAAAACTACATCAGGCGCTATCCGGAGCAGTGGCTTTGGATTCACAAGCGCTGGAAGACCCGGCCGCCGGGTGAGAAAGAAATTTATTAATCTTAGTCTTATGCCGCGGAGAACCGAACGGTCCACGAATCACACGAAGCAGCATGAAAGGGACGGTCTTAGTCAGTGTCATTTCGTGTCGTCTAGTGGATCGTCTTATTCTCTCGAGAATGCCCGACCATTTTTCTGTAGCCCTCAAGGCGACGGAGAATGAATTTCGCTATACTCAAACCCTGTGATGCAAGCTTCTGCAGAACAAGAGCTTCGCTCGGATCGAATTGAGCAGTCGGTAGAACGGGCCTATACCTTTGCCGACCTCTCCGACTATTCGCTCAAGCAGCGCTTCCTGATACGCGCCGCCGATCTGGCATTTTATTTGGTTATCAATTTGATTGGACTAACCGCCAGGTTTGAAGTCATTGGTTGGGAGAACCACGAAGCAGTGACGCGGAATGGCGGATTGCCGATTTACAACTTCTGGCACGATCGCATCTTCCTGACAACGTACTGGTGGCGTAAACGGCGCATCGTCGTGTTGACCTCAAAGAGCTTTGACGGCGAATACATCGCGCGCTTTATTCAACGGTTTGGCTACGGCGCGGTGCGAGGTTCTTCAACGCGTGGGGGCGTGGGCGCGATCGTGGAAATGGTCCGGTTGATGCGCAAAGGATGCACGACCGCGTTCACACTCGATGGACCAAAGGGCCCGCCTTACGTCGCCAAGATGGGTCCGGTGCTTTTGGCTAAGAAGTCGGGGCATCCGATGATGCCGGTCACGATGGCTCTCAAGCGCTACTGGAAAGCTCCGAGCTGGGATTCGTTTCAGGTGCCAAAACCGTTCACACACGCGCGAGTGTATGTGGCGCCGGCTATTTACGTGCCGGCGGACGCGGATGAAGTGCTGTTGGCTGCTAAACGCGACGAACTGCAGAAAGCGTTGGACGATCTGAATCGCCGTGGCGACGAGTGGCGCTTAGGTAGCTGAACTTCATGGACGATGCGAAACCCCAAGTAGTGATCATTGCAGGCCCGAATGGCGCCGGAAAATCAACACTAGCACCTTCGCTTCTTCGGGACACGTTTGGTTTGCTTGAATTTGTAAACGCCGATACGATCTCGGCCGGTCTATCCGCTTTCAATTCTGAAGCGGTTGCATTCGACGCTGGACGATTGATGCTTGAGAATAGTCTTAACGAGACAACTCGCTGGCTCCGGAGGAGCCAAATGTTTATAGACACCGCTATGATTCCGCGTTCGCGCTCCATAGGAGCGCAATGTCTCTCGGCAAGAGGCCGCTAGGTTTCGCTCCGCTGGAGCGAGGAGAAATCCTCTTAAGGTTACGAGTTCTATAGACATTAGGTCCCTACGGGACGAAGCAGCTGCTTAGATGAAGGGTTGCCTCAGAGAGATTTGTCATAGCCCGGCGCCTACTCGCGAGGCAGCAGGTTTTGCTTTCGGCGCATCCTTAGTTAATCTCTCTCAAACAATTCTCCCGCAACAAACACGTTAAGGAGTTAATTAAAGTGAAATCGTTGTCTGTCATCATATTGGGTCTGTTTATTGCCGCCACAGCTCAGGCACAGTCTGCAAAGCCGCCGAAAGAAACAGCCATGGACCGGTTCTTACGTTACGTGAAAATCGATACGCAGTCTGCCGAAGATCAAAAAACCGTACCGAGCACTCGCAAACAACTGGTCCTGGCCAACCTGCTGGCGCAGGAACTCCAGGACCTTGGCGCCCAGAGCGTCAGAGTCAGTGAATTTGGAATCGTCTACGCGACGTTGCCTGGAAACCTTCCCGACAATTCGAAGGCACCCGTGGTCGGATTCATCGCGCACATGGACACGTCACCGGCCGTCTCAGGCGAAAACGTTAACGTCGTCATTCATAAGAACTATCAGGGGGGCGACATCGTTCTGCCAAAGGATCCAACGCAGGTCATCTCAGTAGCCAAGACTCCGGTGCTCAGGACCTTGATTGGTGATGACATCATTACGGCTGACGGCACAACCCTCCTGGGGTCAGACGACAAGTCAGGTATCGCCGAGATCATGACGATGGTGGATACGCTGATTCAGAATCCGCAGATCAAACACGGCACACTGGCCATCGCGTTTACACCCGACGAAGAGGTCGGCGGCGGCATCGACAAGTTTGACGTGAAAGGTTTTGGGGCCGAGTTTGCTTATACGGTGGATGGAAAATCGCTGGGCGCCATCAACGAAGAGACATGGGCAGCGCGCACAGCTACCGTAACGTTCAAAGGTTTGAGCACTCATCCGGGAACGGCCAAAGACATCATGATCAACGCCGCGTATGCTCTCGGAGACTACCTGGGTCGTTTTCCGAAAGACATGCTGCCGGAAACGACGGAAGGACGCGTCGGATTTGTGCATCCTTACGGCGGCGTGGCCGACATCGAGCAATCCAGCATCAAGGTGCTGTTGCGCGATTTCGACGTCAGCGGTCTGGACGCGAAGGAGAAGATGTTGAAAGACATGGTGGCCCAGACCCAGGCGAAGTTTCCTGAAGTCAAGATCAGCATCGAGGTCAAAGAAAACTACAAGAACATGAAGGAAGAACTGAAGAAGTTTCCGCAGCTAACGGAGAATGCGTTTGAAGCGGCGCGGCGGGCCGGGCTTAAGCCGTACATGGATCCGATTCGGGGAGGGACCGATGGTGCGCGCCTGACGTTTAGAGGGTTGCCAACTCCAAATTTGTTTACCGGTGGAAACAACTTTCACGGCAAGCTGGAGTTCAACTCGCGGCGTGGTTTGGAAAAGAGTGCCGAGACGTTGATTCATTTGGTCCAAATCTTCGCCGAAAAAGGCAAATAGGTACGCTCAAACAGAACCCAGCGCGGTAGCGCGGGATTTGTATTGGGTAGCCCATGGGCCCCGCGCTACTGCGCTGGGTTCTGTACTTGGTTGCGCTTTCAAAGGGCATCACTCCCTAGCTGCTCTCAAGCGACTCCTGTGGGCTACTGATGCTAAAATGTTTCAACGGAGTCGAAATGACCAAAGAGGAAGCAATGCAATACAGAGCCCGGTGGGATTTCAAAAACCAAAGCCGGATTCAAGAGGTTCGTAGGATGAGTTCTGCCCAGAAGATCCACGACCTGGACTTGCTTTTCGAGTTTGGCGAGCAGCTGGGATGGCCTGGTCCGCCAGAGAAAGAGAGTTGGGAGTACTGGAGGAGATTGAAGGAACTCTCTAATGTCTAGCGCTGACTTACCCACGCGAATATTTGGAGCGCTGGCGACACTCTCAAAATGGCTCGACACTGAAAAGATACCTCACGCAATCATTGGCGGCATTGCAGTCTCACTCCTAACCGAGCCTCGCGCTACTCAAGACATCGACGTCACTATTTGGGCCGAGGAAGTTCAGATTGAAGATCTGCTTGCCTCGGCGACATCTGTCGGATTAATTTCCCGCATAGATAACCCTCTGGAGCTTGCGACCCAGGCTCGCATACTGTTACTGAAACATGTGGAGACCAACGTAAATATCGATCTTTCGCTTGGCGCTTTGCCTTTTGAAAAGGAGATGATCGATCACTCTGAAGTCATCACTTTTGGTTCAATCCGATTACCGGTTGCCCGTCCCGAAGACTTGATCATCTCAAAAGCAGTGCCGATGAGGCCCCAGGATTTGGCCGATATCGACAAACTTCTTTCCTTTTATCCAGACGTAAATTTCACCCGCATACGTAAGTTGGTCGGTGAATTTCAACAGCTTCTCGACAGGCCCGAATATCTGCTAAAGCTTGAAGAGTTGCTTGAGCGCCATCCGCAGCGATAGAAGCGCTGTATACGAACCCTACAAAAGATGTCAGACGCAACCATTTCCCATCGTGCCGGATACGTCGCACTTGTCGGCAGACCAAATGCCGGCAAGTCGACGTTGCTCAACACTCTCGTCGGGCAAAAGATTGCCGCAGTTTCCGACAAGCCGCAAACAACGCGGTTTAAGATCCAGGGTGTGATCACCAAGCCCGAGGGCCAAATCGTTCTGGTTGATACTCCCGGCGTCCACAAGCCCGGTTATGAAATGAACCGTCGCATGATGGCATCGGTGCAGGACGCGCTGATGGGCGTGGATCTTGTTTGCCTGATCCGCGACGCGTCAACGCCAACCGGCAATGGCGATAAGTTCGTGCTCGAGTTGGTCCAAAGATCCGGCAAACCCGCGCTGCTGCTCCTCAACAAGATAGACAAACTCAAAGACAAATCAGAGCTCCTTCCTTTGATCGATTGGTACCGAAACGAATACGACTGGCGCGAGATCATCCCCATCTCCGCACTCAAAGGAAACGCGATCGAGGAGTTGCCGGATGAGATGATCAAACACCTTCCTGAATCCGAGCCGCTGTTTGAAGAAGATGAGCTAACCGATCAGTCAGTGCGCACGATGGTCGCCGAGATCATCCGCGAGGAGATTCTGCAGACGACCGGCGACGAGATTCCTTATGTAACCGCCGTGGTAGTTGAGAAGTGGGAAGACGAGCGCGAAGACTTCACGCGCATCCATTGCGCGATCTTCGTTGAAAGACCGGGCCAGAAAAAGATTGTGATTGGAAAGGGCGCCTTGCGTCTAAAGGAAACCGGCACTCGCGCTCGCCATGAGATCGAACACCTACTGGGCCATCGCGTTCATCTGGAGTTGTTTGTGAAAGTCGAAGAAGACTGGCGCGACAAAGTGAACTTGCTCAATGACATGGGCATTAACGGGTAGGCGCTAGTCCCAGCGGTGTGTTTATCGGGCCCGGTCAATATTTTCGACGGATTCACCGCGTGATCTTTCAGCGCGACCAATAAATACCAGCTCCGTAGGAGCCGAATGTTTATAGACCTCAGCCAATCCAGGATTTCAGCTCCATAGGAGCGCAATGTTCAGGGCGAGAGCAAGTTGAATCGAACATTTCGCTCCTACGGAGCTGCGCGACTTGAACGTATCTTAGGTCTATAAACATTATGTCCCTACGGGACTGCTTGGGCGGGGCTCGTCTCTTTAATTGACATCTAACGCCATCCTGATTTGTTCGAGATGATGTTCATTGTGCGTTGCCACCTTCTCAAACTCTTCCTTCAGCGTTCGGACTCCAGTGCCGCTATGCACAAACTCAAGATGGCCTTTCGCTTCGTAATGCAAACGAGCGTAGTAAATGATTCCGTCACGCACGGATCCATAAATACGCTTCGATAGATCCAACGGCAGGTTGGCATAATCCAGTTCTCTGGCCCACGCGCTTTCGTCAAACGCCCACATCACCTGCCTCGGTTCACTGATGACTCGCCTGATCCTGTCGTAAAGTACGGTGTCGGCATCGGCTAAGTGATGCAAGAGGTATTTGATTGACCACTTACGTGGGCCATAACTCCTGTCGAGTTCCGCCTCACTCAGGTCGTAACAGTTAAGAGTTCTTACTTTCGTAGCCTCAAGCCGTTCAATCAAATCCATTGTGATTACATTCAAGTGGTAATGCGCTATCACTTGTCAGTTCACCCCTGTTCGATGGGTCTGAGGGATTGATAGTCCCGATTCAGCCGCGCCTAGGGATTCCTGGTCCACATGAGGAAGCGTCATCAGAAGATTTGACGTCGTCCGCGACGCGCGGTCGAAGCTGCGCGCGCTAACGTCAATGCAAGTAGTGCTCAGACAGCAACGTTAACGGGTATCCTTTGACGGCGATACACTGGTTTCGCAATAACTTTAACCTTGTACCAAGTGTATTTGGTTTCGATCCCGTCTCTCTTTCCCTTAATCTTTCGCTCATTAACTATTTCCACGAACTCTACGGCAATCCGGTTTGTCCCATAACACATGGCTAATGCGTTAGCAAAATTAGGGTATATAAGAGGACTGTTATTTAGCGCGCGACCTAAAGAAACTCCTGACTGATCCACAAGGTCTACTTGGCCATTCAGGATCACATAAAGTGTCTCACCTAGCTCTAAGGTTGTTGGATCTCTTTCGCATTTGTACTCTCCACCTGCAATTACTTTCAGATTAAGGCCATTGTCTTCGTTATGTCTGCCCACCATCCATTCTGCTGCATGACGTTGATTTCGCGCCAAATTCTCATCACGCCTTGTATCGTATTGAAGGCGCGCAGGTAAACTTGCGATAAGTTCATTAATTTTTCCATCGATCTCTTGCACCCGATTATCAAGCTCGCCTGTGTTCCCCATAATGTTGGGTTCAGCTTTGATTTCCGATTTTTCAGTCTCTAGGTGTTTAATTGCTTCCATTGCAAGCAATTCATCACCAATCACATCGGCCCAATCAGCCATCGAAGAGTTGACTACTTGTACTGTGTCTTCAACTATCGCCCCTACTATATCGAGGTCACCGCAATCATCGCCTGAACGTTCACTTCGCATAGTCGCGATCTTTGATTGCAGGCGCTGTACCATGTCCTCAATATCAGAAATCCGGCGATATGCGCTCACGGCGAATCGTTTTAGGCTAGACTCAAATTCATTTCTACTCACGGCGCGGGTACTGAACCAACCGAATCCGACGGTAAGCAAGAATTGAAGGGTACTAAACAACACCGTTTCCAATTTGGTGGTCTTATCACTCAAAGTAAACGCTTGGAGTGCGAAACTTCCTAACGCTAGTATTCCCAGGGATATTGCAGCAATTAGTTCGTAATTGTTTGAACGGGCTTTGTTCTCACTCGCCTTCATAAAGACTCCAGTCACGTGTGCGACTCAACTGACTTTTCGTGTTTCGCCGCCGAACCATTAGTGTACCGCGAATCCGCAGAGCAGCCACGGGTTTCGTGGTAGTCTGCGGTGCGAATCCACGCCCCCGTGGGAGCACGTGCACAGCATGGATTAGCACGCGGGCAGCTCCACCTGTGAGTTTAAGTATTTGGTTTCAGTGGTTCTGAATCAGTGTCCATCTCATCCCAGATCAGAACGTGCCTGGTTTCTTTGAGCAATAAAGATCCTACGACGAACGTGATGCTGGCCACTATGATCGGATAATACAAACCCGCGTAGATGTTTCCGGTACTAGCCACCACATAGAGCCCAATAAGCGGGAGCAGTCCGCCAAAGACCCCATTGCCGATGTGATAGGGCAACGAGAGCGACGTGTATCTGATCTTTGCGGGGAAGGCTTCGACGAGATATGCGGCGATTGGACCATAGACCATCGTCACCCAAATCACCTGAATAAAAACCAGCAGGATTAGTTTCCATGCGATCGGGTTACTAATCAGGCTGGCGAAATCCGTGTAAGGCAGAACTTGTTGGGCGGCCTGTAGTACGCCGTCAACATAGGTCTGTGGCGTGAGCGAGATTGCTCCTGTCACCGCATTCTTAACAGGCGAGGCAGTCACAACGTTTGAACCCGCGGCCGATTGCATGGCTCGGTAGATCGGAATGTAGGAAACGGCCGCGAGCAAACACCCTAGCATCATGATTCGCTTACGTCCGATGCGATCGGAGAGCGCGCCGAACAACACGAAGAACGGCATTCCCAGCAGAAGCGCGATGGCGATGATGTAGTTTGCCGAGGTGCCATTTACGTTAAGGACAGTTTGCAGATAAAACAGCGCGTAGAACTGGCCCGTATACCAAACCACTCCCTGCCCAGCAGTCGCTCCAAAAAGTGAAATCAAAACGCGCTTCAGGTTGGGCCATTTCGTGAACGCTTCTTTCAAAGGCTTTGCCGACGTCATGCCGGCACTCTTGATGTGCTGAAAAATAGGCGACTCTTTCATGCGCAGCCTGATGTAGAGAGAAATGCCGACGAGGAAAATCGAAATAAGAAACGGAATGCGCCAGCCCCACGAGCTGAAGTCTTCCTTGCTCATCATGTTCTGGATCAAGAGAATCACGAAGAGAGAGACAAACAGACCGAGCGTAGCCGTGATCTGAATAAAACTGGTGTAGAACCCACGCTTGTTGTCGGGCACGTGTTCGGCAACGTAGACGGCCGCGCCGCCATATTCGCCGCCCAGCGCCAGACCCTGCAGAATACGAATCACCAGCAGAATTATTGGGGCAGCGATACCGATCGTTGCGTAGGTTGGAAGAAAGCCGATCAGCGCTGTAGCCCCGCCCATAATCAGCAGCGTTACCAGAAACGCATACTTCCGTCCCACCAAATCGCCGATGCGTCCAAAGAAGAGCGCGCCGAAAGGACGGACCACGAAGCCGACGGCAAACGTCGATAGATAAGCGATCAACGCGAGCGTGTTGTTTCCCTGTGGATAGAAGAGAGGAGAGATCACCGTGGCGAGGCTTCCGAAAATATAGAAGTCGTACCACTCGATCATCGTGCCTACAGCAGATGCCGCAATGACCTTCCAAATGCTGTAACCGGGAGTTGCGGCGCCGGCTGCGCCGGCGGCGGTTGAATTTGTCGGCCCCATAAGAGGGCGTATCTTAGACTAGTTTGAGCCAAAGAAAAGATGAATTTTGGAAGACTCGAGTGCGAACTCTGACGCGAGAAAGAGCGCTGGAAGAGCCTCTTCAGCGCACTTCTGCTTTTGGCTTCTTATCCAGGACAGTCCGGGCAATCGCGAGCACCGCCACCGACCTCGGTGATTCACCGGTAAACCCTTTCGGCAAATCAACGGCGCGGTTGAAATCCTGCTGGGCCAGTGCGGTGAAGAGCCCTGTCAGATCAAAACTCTCAATGGTGAAATTATTCGTCATTGCGCCGCCTCCTTTGAAGGCCACGCGCAAGGTCATCTCACCATCCTCGCCGCTAAAGTCGCTGAAAGCATTTGCAGCCTTCACCACTTCGCCCATCATCCCCCAAGCCCTCGCATTGTCGAGTTTTTGAAACTGCGTGACGATAGCAATCAGGGAACGCACGCGATCAGGCGAACTTTGGTCTATCCGCTTCGCCTCTTCAGTGGCATTGTCTAAGATTTCAGCGGCTCGCTCCGGCTCGGTCTTCGCGAGCAGCCCACCAACTTCAGTTAGCCCCCACGCCCGCTGGACATTTGTCAGCTCCATACTGCGCGCCAGGCGAAGAGCATCCTCGGGCTTCTTGTCCTTGATGGCGGTCCGCATCGCATCGAAAGCCAGATACGCGAGCAGTTGTTTACGAGTGTCGGGGTCTTCAATCTTCTCTGCCAGCTCACGGGCCCTGTCGAGGTCTTTACCGGCGGCGGCCATGGCGGCCTGGAAATGGATACGGTCGCGTTCACCCGCTGTTTTTGCATTCGGTAATCGATCAAGTGCTTCCTGAACCCGATCCTTGTTCGGATCCTCAGGGACTATCCCGCGCGTATAAAGAGGATCGTCCCCTCGCATTCGTTCAGGAACTTCCTGCGTCAGCATAGACAGACGCGCGCGTAAGGCGGGCACCTGCCCCATCCCATGCTTTTCGAATAAGGGAAGCATTCGGGTAATAACGACAAACGAGCCGAGACGCCCCGATGAAGAAAGGTCAGGTTCAGTAAAAGGACCAAGCAGCACTGTTGCAGCAGTACTGAAAAATGCATTGCGCACCGCGGCCGGAATGCTCTCGCGCGGACTGTTCTTATCATTCCAACGCCGCGTGTGACTGTTACCTTCCTTGTTCACTGTCACGTAGAGGTACGGCATAAACACGTATGAAGACAGCAGAGAGATCGTATTACCGTCGGCGACCGGATCATTTGCCGCGCGGGCCAGTAACGATAGATAGCGTTGGTTCGCCAGGTCTGGGTTTCGATCGTAAAGCATGTCCAGGATGTTCATCCCAAACGTGTTCACTGGATAAAGCGCCGGGTCAGCGAATTGAAGAGCGCGTTCTACGTCGCCGTCTTCGAGCAGCTGCCGCGCCAAACTCAAACGCTGGGCCATATCCTGCGGCGGATCGTCAGGATTTATTCGCCGGGTGCCGGTTGCGGCATTCTCCGGCGCCGGAGCCTTTTCGGCTTCTCGCTTGCGCGCGTCGTCGAGCTTGGCAAGAAATTCCTCACCCAGCTCGCGGTCATGTCGTGCCGCCAGACGCAGAACTTCGCGTCGCATGCCCGGTTGCTGACGCCGGACCGTCGTGCCGCGGGAGTTGGCTTGCGATCGCCGTTGCTCTTCCGTAAGCCGGGCGATTTCCTCGTCAGCGGATTCAGCCGAATCCCAGGCACGCCGGAAAAGTGCGCGTGCACCCTCCGCGCCGGTGTCCCACAACACGTCCGCGGAACGCGCCTGCACGCGCGCTCGAAGCACCAGATCTCGAAAACTCCGCGACTCTTCAGCGAGAGAAGTAACCAGCGAGACCGCCATCGTGCGACGCGCTTCCGCGAGAGGATCGACTTTCGGCTTCCGTGTTTTCGCGGCCGGACCCTGTGCGACGGCCCCAACGCACAAAGCGAGGATACAAAACACTATGGTCAGCATTCTGGCGCGATAGTTCATCTTCTTTTCCTCTTTTCGAATGAGACGGAGGTTGACCTGGGTACTCTAACAATTGCATGTACGCCCTTGTAAGCTATTTGTTGCAAGAAATTGACCTTCAGCAGAGTCGCCCGTAACAACTATGCGGAGCAATCTGATTAGCACCGTGGCTTCAGCCCGGTGACTAGGATCCGCGGCACGATTCCTGAACCGTTTCTAACGGTTTCTTTAAGGCATGGCCGACAAAACCGTTGAAACGGGTTTCTTTTTACTCCCATCCTGAATCCACCGGGCTGAAGCCACGGTGCTAATGAGATCGCTCCGCGAGGCGACTGGAGTTTGAACTGCGTTTCGTGTGATTTGGTGGATCGTATATTCTCCCCAAAGAATTTCTTAGAACGGCAGACTATTGAGTTCAGCAAAAGAAGACACCTCGGGCCGCTTGTGGCATGCACTTGATGTTGTTGTCGAGTCGCAGGCGCGTGAGGCGGTCGAGTATGCGCTAATGGAAGCCGGCGCCCTGGGAACGGAAACAACGCACCTTGAAACCTTCAGGGTGACCGGCTACTTCGACCGCACACCTGATCGTGAACGAGTGCGCTCAGAGTTAGCTGAAGCGCTCCGCATATATGAGCTTCCTTCGTCGTCGGTACGCGAGATGAACCTTCGAGAGGTCGCCAATGAAGACTGGCTCGGTGAATGGAAGAAGAATTGGCAGCCGGTTGAATCCGGTCGTTTTATAATCGCGCCGCCCTGGAGTGAAATTGACTTCCCGAACGACCGCATTGTGATTCGTATCGAGCCGGGTATGGCGTTTGGTACAGGCACGCATGAGACAACACGTTTGTGTCTGGCCGCGATTGAAAAGTATTTCGAAGTGCGCAGCTTTCTCGACGTTGGAACCGGAACCGGAATTCTGGCAATCGCCGCCGCCAAACTTTCACCAGCGGCGAGAATTACCGCCTGCGACACTGATGCGGAAGCTCTGGAGATCGCCCGCGAGAACGCCAGGTTGAATGGGACCGGCGATAGGATCGAGTTTCAAATCGGGTCGATTGACGATTCCACCGTTTCGGCCGATTTCGTTTGTGCAAATCTGACAGCCGATGTGATTGGTCCACTGATGCCTTCTTTGCTTAATGTCAGTTGCGGTCGGCTTGTTCTTTCCGGAATTCTTGACACGCAGGTAGACGACGTCCTTGCCCGACTTCGTGAGTGCGGCGTATCAAATCCCATTGAAATAATGCGTGATGGTGAGTGGGCTGCTCTCGTGATCTAAATGCTGATATGACTCGGAGACGATTTCATGCGCCGCCCAGCGCTTTCAATCTTCATCGTGGGAGCGTAACCCTCGCTACGGACGAAGCGCGTTACTTGCGCGAAGTGTTGCGTCTGAAAGTAGGAGACGAAGTTTATGTCTTTGACGGCGAGGGTAAAGAGTTTCGATCTCAAATTGAAGAAAGCCGCCGCGACACTGCCACTCTCAAAGTCGTTGAGGAAGTGGCGCCGGCGCGCCCCGAGTCGCCGCTGGAGCTGACATTGGCGGTTGCGTTGCTGAAGGGCGAAAAGTTTGATCTCGTAGTGCAGAAGGCAACCGAGTTAGGCGCGGCGCGCATTGTGCCGGTCGTAACGAAGTTGGCTGACGTTCGCTTGCGAGATACGTCCGACGCTACAAAACGCGTTGCACGGTGGCAGCGAATCGCCCTCGAAGCCGCCAAGCAATCGGGGCGTGCGGTGGTGCCCGACGTTCTCGATCCGGTCGGCTTTGAATCGCTCGTCAGTGAAACCGGTTCAAATAGAGCCATTATGTTTTCCGAACGCGACGGTCAACCAATTGCGGAGGCTCTCGTTGAATTGTCTACTTCGCTGACGGCTCTCGTAGGCTCAGAAGGCGGCTGGACGGATCAGGAAATCACGATGGCCAGGGACAATGGTTGGCGGATTGTCACGCTTGGAGGCCGCACTCTCCGGGCGGAAACGGCAGCGATCACCGTAGTGGCGCTGCTCCAGCATCGTTTTGGCGATCTGCAGTGAACGGGGGAGGTTCAGAATTCAACTGCAGCGAGAGTAGTCTTCTTATAAATGCGATCCTCTGACATCCCAGCCCGCGGAGCGGCCGGCAGCGTAAAGCCTGGGGTGGAGCGAAGCGTAACCCCAGGGTAAGGTCTGAGCGATCTCGTGAGCCCGCGAAGCGGCCGATAGCCCACACTCAAAAGCTGTCGGCCACTTCGCGGGCTCGGTTATTTCACTGCATGTTTCCTGGGGTTCCGCTGCGCTCCACCCCAGGCTTTACGCTGCCGGCCGCTCCACGGGCTCAGAACTCATGCTCGCCTCTGCTCGCGCTCTTTCAGCAGACTGCCGAATTCTACGTCCCAGGGTCAAGTGCATCTTGAATTTGACTCCCAAACCAGTGCTGACTTGCGAACCAGATGGGGATGCCGGATAATCCCTCCTGATGATTGTCCTGATTCACATAAAACCTGACCCGATCTTTTAAGGAGAGCTATAGAGTGAAAGCGGAAATACAGCAATTAGTCGCTCTACAAAACCTCGATACAAGCATAAGAAAACTACAAGAAGAACTGGAAGCGATACCCCAAAGGCG
>DASQKG010000446.1:0-23360 GCA_035630655.1 Pyrinomonadaceae bacterium | reverse complement strand
ATAAACGATCCTGCGCGAGAGCGTGGTCGAGGGGCCGCCGTTGAAGGTTATGATCTGCGAAACCGTTCCGGTGTAGACACCGGGCGGCGTAGTCGACCTGCCGGGAAAGATAAAGAAGCCTCCCATGAATCGGTCGTCGTCGGGTGTGCCGGACGTGAGCGTGATGGAGGTCTCGTTGCCACTGATCTCGAACGCATCGCCGCCGAGGACGAGCGAGGTGTTGCTGACTGTGTAATTGAGCGGCTGCGGACACGTCGGGGTCGGGGTCGGCGTCGGCGTCGTCGCAGGCGGATCACTGATCTTAGTCACGAAGACGTCGAACGTGCCGCCGCCGTTCGTACTTTGAATGGGGGTAAGCGTCGGGAAGTTGGTAGACGTAGTGCGCCCTGTGATGTACATGCTGCCGGCGGAGTCCAGGGCGATGGCTAACGCTGCATCACTACCACTGCCGCCGAGGTATGTGGAATAGAGCAGGGCCGAACCCGCTGCGTTAAACTTAGTGACGGCGCCATCAGTGCCGCCGCCGCTTGCGGCTTGAGTGGGGTTGACGGTGGGGAAGTCAGTCGAGGTAGTTCCCAGGGCGACGTAAGTGGTGCCAACGGAATCCAACGCGATGCCGTTGGCCGAGTCACCACCCGTGCCGCCGAGAAAAGTTGAATAGGCGAATGCAGAACCCGCCGCATTGAGCTTCGTCACGAAGCCGTCCGAGGTTCCGCTGAGCGCGGCCTGTAAGGCGTTGGCGGTGGGGAAGTTGGTCGAGAAGGTGCTCCCAGCCACGTGTGCGCTGCCTGACGAGTCCACGGCGATTTCAAATCCGACATCTTCGCCGGTGCCGCCGAGGTAAGTTGAATAGACGAGCGCAGAGCCCGCCGCGTTGACCTTCGTCACGAAAGCATCCCCCTCGATTGCGCCGCCGCCGAAGGTGGCCTGAATGGCGTTGACTGTGGGGAAATTGGTTGATCTGCCCTGACCGGTTAGATATGCGTTGCCGGAAGAATCCACCGCCACGCTGAGGCCCGCTTCAAAATCGCTGCCGCCGAGGAAGGTGGAATAGACCAGCGCCGAGCCCGCCGTGTTGAGTTTCAATACGAAGACGTCGCTGCTGCCGCCGGCGAAGGTGGCCTGAATGGGATTGACCGTGGGGAAGTTCGATGAGGTGGTGCGTCCTACGACGTAGGCGTTGTTGGAAGAATCGAGCGCGATTGCATGTGCCGCGTCGAAGACGTTGCCGCCGATAAAGGTAGAGTAGACGAGCGCCGACCCGGCTTGGTTCAGCTTCGTCACGAAGGCGTCTGAGAGGCCGTCGCCGTAAGTGCCTTGAAAGGCGTTGGCTGTGGGGAAGTCGGGGGAATGAGTCTCTCCGGCGACGTAGGCGTTACCAGTACCATCCACCTTGATTTTCGCACATCTATCGTCGCCGTTCAGGTTGGTGTTGATGGGGTCGCCGCTGCCGCCGAGGTAGGTGGAATAAACGAGCGCTGTCCCGGCGGGGTTAAGCTTGGTCACGAAGGCGTCGCGGGCACCTGCGAATTGGCCGCCGCCGAAAGTGCCGTCGAGAGCATTGGCTGTCGGGAAGTTCGTCGAAGTGGTGTCCCCGCAGATATACGCGCTGCCGAAGCCGTCCACGGCGATGTCAATGCCTTCTTCAGTACCGCTGCCGCCCAGGTATGTGGAATAGACGAGGACGGGGTCAATTACCAGCGGCGCGCTGCGATCATACTCGCCTACTCGGAAACCGACCTGTCCGTCCTCGCCAACCGTATAGCCGCCCGCAACCTCGCGCCGTTCGCCGCCGACTTCCTGATAGACGACAGGCTTCGGCTGGCGAATGACGCTTTCGCCAAGTGTCAGCAGCAGATCGCCCGCCGAGTCCACTTCGACTTTGTCCGCGCCCTTGAACTGAAGCTTGACCACACCCGGGTCGCGGCCGGGCGCCACGACGAAATCGTATTCAAGCTGGCCCTGGTTGCCGTAGTAAACAACATCCACACCCGGGTAGACATTGCCGTAACGGACGCGCTCGAAGGTTGAAACATCTGTGCGCCACAAGCGGGGATCCCGCCCGATGAAGTAGTTGACCTTGCCTGGCAGTTTGTCTGTCCCTACGGCCAACGCAGACTTGTCGCCGCCTACGATCCCCATGCGAAGAACCCGGGGGAGAGATTGGCGAGTGTTGTTAGCGCGATTCGACCGTGCTCGAACACCACTCCGCTCGGAGTCAGACGCAGAGGGCTCGGCACTTTGCGGCGACTTATCAGATTGTCGCGTCAGCGCCAACCCGGCTCCCGACGGCGACAGCGAGAGGGTATAACCAGCGCCGCGCGCCACGAAATCGACTGATTCATGGGCCTGGCCGGCGTTAGCTTCAAAACTTAGTGGTAGTCGTCCGTAGGCTTCGCGCACTTGCGCGGTCGAAGGCACAGCGATTTGCGAGGGCTCGGAGACGATGGACGGCGGTTCGTAGATCGCTCCAACAGCAGCGGCGAAGAGGCACACGGTTGAGATGAGTAAGACAATGGCACTAATGTAAATCGTTCGCCGGTTTGATCGCTGGATGTTGCTGCGTTTGGCGTTGGTGCAATTCGCTGTGTTGTGCATGAGGACGTTTTCCCTTCTGGTTGGCAAGTCGGTTTCCGGACTGCTTTAGGATTGGGTTGAGTCGTCTAAATTATCAACGTGACAATCGCTTCCGGCTGGGAGCCATCGGGGTCTTTGAGTCTTAGACTTAGCCGAAGATATTATCGGGGCATGACCGGGCCTACGCAGTAATACCCCAAAGTCACGCCAAGGCATGAAGACCTGATTCTCCAAAGTGTTTCTCTACTCCTAAAGCGCAGTTTGAGGATAAAACGTGTCAGAGGTCATGCAAATGAATCGAAGCCTGCGAAGCTGGCGACAGAGATCGCCGCCTGGATTTTTGTCCAAAGTTGGAGCGGACTAACCGAAGTCGCTCGTTAAACCGGGTTTTAAGCCCTTAATTCAACTCCGCCGAGTGAGGCTGACTCGCCAAGTTTCGGATTGTGTATAATCGCGCCCAAATCACGGACGAGCCCAGGGGACCCTATGACCACACCTCCGCCTCAAGATGTGACTCAACTATTATTGGATTGGAGCAAGGGTAATCAGGGAGCGCCCGACAAACTGATGCCGCTGGTTTACGACGAGCTGCGTCGCGTCGCCCAAAACTATCTCCGTCACGAACGTCAAGACCACACCTTGCAGGCGACCGCGTTGGTGCATGAGGCTTACCTGAAGCTAATTGACCAGACAGCCGTCGACTGGCACGATCGAGCCCACTTTTTCGGACTTGCCTCGCAGATGATGCGCCACATTCTGGTCGATCATGCGCGTCGACATCAGGCGGCAAAACGCGGCGGCCTGGTACAGCGCCTTACATTGGTGGAGGCAGTCTCTTTTCCTGATCAGAAAGATTTTGACCTGGTCGCTCTCGATGAGGCACTTACAAATTTGTCCCAGCTTGATTCACAGCAAAGCCGGATCGTCGAGATGCGTTTCTTTGGCGGCCTGACGATTGAAGAAACATCCACGGCTTTGAGCCTTTCAGTCGCGACGGTTAACCGCGAATGGCGACTGGCGAAAGCCTGGCTACTGCGCGCATTGACGAAGGAAGAAAGTGACAAGTGACCGGTGACAAGTGACTAGTAATTCTCGTTTAGATGACGCACTTGTGCGTCCAAGTGCGTTGAAGGTTGACGACCCAGCGGACAAGTGCATCATCTAAACGGGAATTACTAGTCACCTGTCACCCCGTCACTTGTCACCCCTGACCACCTTACTATGACGCCCGAACAATGGCAGCAGGTGAAGGAGCTGTTTCAGGCAGCGCTGGAGCGCCCGCCTGAAGAGCGCCCTAAGTTCGTAGCTAACGCCTCTGCAGGTAATGAAGATCTGTTTCGCGAGGTGGTTTCGCTGTTGGGTTTTGATGCTCGCGCCGGGACCTTTATCGAGTCACCCGCCACTGCCGTCGTTCCCGAATTATTTACACTTCAACCTTCGAGATTCGTGGGCCGGCGAATCGGACCATACCGCATTGTTCAGGAGATCGGCCACGGTGGTATGGGAGCGGTGTTCCTGGCTGAGCGCGCCGATGAACAGTATGAGCAGCGCGTGGCCATCAAACTGGTCAAGACCGGCTTTGACAATGATTTCATAACCAATCGCTTTCTCAAGGAACGGCAGATTCTCGCCAATCTCGATCATCCTAATATTGCAAACCTGCTAGATGGCGGCACTACCGAAGACGGTTCACCGTATCTCGTGATGGAGTTTATTGATGGCTTACCGATCGACCAGTATTGTGATACGCATAGGCTTTCGATCAACGAGCGCTTGAATTTGTTCCGCACTGTTTGCGCCGCTGTAGCTTACGCACACCGCAATCTCGTCATTCACCGGGATTTGAAACCGAGTAACGTTTTGGTAACCAATCAGGGAATACCAAAGCTCCTCGATTTCGGCATCGCGAAAATTCTTAGTTCGCAGGCGTCAGCTTTGCCGATGGACGGTACGGCCGCCACGGTTCGCTTGATGACTCCTGACTACGCGAGTCCGGAACAAGTGCGCGGCGATACTATTACAACGTCGAGTGATATCTATTCGCTCGGGGTCTTGCTCTACAAACTACTGACCGGCCATCACCCGTATCGGTTGAAGGAAAATCTGGCGCAGGAGATCGAGCGAGTCGTCTGTACCCAGGACCCAGAACGACCCAGCACGATCGTAAGTCGCACTGAAGGACCATCTGGGAATGGGGCGTCGCGCACCACAGTCAGTCCCGAATCGGTAAGCAGTGATCGCGATACGCAACCCGTCAAGCTGCGACGACTGTTAGGCGGAGATCTGGACAACATCGTTCTGATGGCGATGAGGAAAGAGCCGCCGCGGCGCTACTTGTCAGTTGAGCAATTTTCCGAGGACATTCGTCGTCATCTCGAAGGCCTGCCGGTGCTCGCACGCAAGGACACGCTCTTTTATCGCTCGGAGAAGTTTGTCAGACGCCATAAATTTGGCGTGGCAGCCGCCGCGGTGGTCCTGCTCACATTGATTGCCGGCATAGTAGGAACCACGTGGCAGGCTCGGGTGGCAAGAAATCAACGGGCAAGAGCTGAGCAGCGCTTTAATGACGTCCGCCGTCTCGCCAACTCGTTCATGTTTGAGATTCACGACTCGGTGCAGAACTTACCTGGTTCCACGGCCACCAGACAATTGTTAGTTACAAGAGCGCTCGAATATCTGAATAGCCTGGCCCAGGAATCACGCGACGATCCTTCACTACAGCGTGAACTCGTGACGGCATACATAAGAATCGGAAACGTGCAGGGCAATCCAAACAACGCGAACCTTGGCGACAGAAACGGAGCGATGCAAAGTTACCGCCAGGCCCTGCTCATCTCCGGACAGTTAGCGGCGACTAACCCGACGGATGCTCAGGCGCGCCGGTGGCTCGGCGTTATTCGAGAAAAGATGAGCGACGTGCAGGCCGTGACGGGCGACATAGCTGGAGCTGTTGAAAGCGCGCAAAGTTCCTTAAGCGCTTTCAAAGCTCTCGCCGAGGCGGATCCCACCAACATAGCAGCCCAGCAGTCTCTGGCGATCAGCCATATCAAGGTAGGTGATGTGCTCGGCAATCCAAACTTTCCAAACAACCACGATCAAGCAGGAAGCATGGGGAACTATCGATCCTCGTTGACCACATTGCAGTCGCTGAATAAATCCGATCCGAATAACTCAAAGACGCAGCGCCTACTCGGGTTGGTGTACGAGAGAATCGGTACGATGCATGAGGGGGAGGGCAACGTAATTGCGGCAAGAGATAACTATCTCGAATCGCGAGGGATTCGCCGGTCCCTGGCGACTAGCAGTCCTGAAAATACAGAGGTCATACGCGACCTGGCCATCGCACATGAGAAGGTGGGAAATGTCATGATTGCCACGGGAAACTTAACGGGAGCTTTGGAAAGCCGTCTTAAGTCGCTGGAGATTTTCAGTCAGTTGGCGAAGGCGGATCCAGGCAATGTGCAGGCGCGGCAGTCGTTGGCGATCAGCTATATGCACTTGGCTGACCTGCTTGGTAATCCGGATTCTCTTAATATGGATCGCCGCGCAGAGGCACTGAAAAACTATAGGCTCGCCAGGGAAATTCTTACGAAGCTCAAGGAGGCTGACGCGACTGATACTAAAACTCAAAGTACGCTCGATCGTATCAACGGCCTGCTTCACCGGGTCAGCAAGTAAGCTTTGGAAGTTGAACCTCAACTGCTTATGATAGTTTCCTACTCAACCAGTTAGTAGCGCGAACCACGATCAAGGCGTTACGCGTTACGGTGTCGGTGACGACGACGCTTCCGGCGTAATCAACACGACAAAGCGTCCAGACCTCACCACGCCAAACTTAAACTTAACAAGCATGAAATCACCCGGGCTGAGCGTGCCCGGAGAAAAGATCCCAGCCGCAGCGCCCGAAGTAGCCGCGGTAACCACGAGGCTGTTGTTGATGCCGCCCCCGAGAGGCCACAACGGTGCGGGAGCCGGTCCCCCCACCACAAAGGCATCCTCGAGCACGGTTCCTCTGACAGTCCTCAGCGTCCCCGAGCTGTCCTGCAAGCTTTCTCCCGTTGAGCTTACCGCCTTCAGGATCGCTGTGAACAAATCAGAGCCCTGGCAGTTGCCGGGAGACGACAGATTCGTTGCGTTAGCAGTTGCAGTGACCGAGTTGGTCGTTGGAGAAGCCTGCGCTCCGCACAGAGTCGAAAGCGTATCCACGCGGAAACGTAGACCACCTCCAATGCCGCCGACGACATTAGCGCCAGTCAGAGTCGCGAGATTTCTAGTACCGATGTTTGTGTAGCGCAGGCGAAGAGTAAACGTGCCCGCCGGTCCTGAGGCCGGATCCTCCGCGCCGAAGTTGCGTTCGGCGTTGGGACCCGACAACTGGCCATGAGAACTATCAAACGGTGATTGCCCCAGCGTCCCAGCGTCTGAAGGAGCACTGCCGTTGTGCGGAGAGGCTGCACCCTGAATCGAGGTCACGCCGGCGACGTTTGTCACCAGCATGCCTGTGTTAGAGGAAGGGTTGGGCGCCAGCAGGAGAAAATCGTCCACACTGTTATTGGTGTCCTGGCCAATTGTGCCCGATGCCCTGAAGTTGGCCAGGGTGGTAAACAGTTGCTTCCGTAAGATCGTGTATTGGCCTGATTGGCCGTAGCAGATCCCATTAGTTGTCGCGGCGGGGAAGTTTGGACCAGTAGCAGCGCAGTTGGGATCGGTACCCGCGTTGCCGACAGGCTGCAGGCAAGTTGTTTCGCAGAAATTGCCGGCGTTCGGCGGACGTCCCGCACCACTTGGGGCGGCTGGTCCATACGCGGCAAAACCGACTTTATCAAAAACGGTTATGCTGGAAACACTGACGGCGGCAAATCCTGAACCTGTACTACTAACGATATTTGTACCTACATTGATCAGAGCCAGACCGGCGTCGTCGGGGATATTAACAGCGGTGCCATCGATAGCGCCGGTCGACATGTTTGCGCTCACATTGGGGACCTCGCCACCAGTGGCAGTAGTTCCCGCAACGCCGCCGTTAAAACCCAGGTTTCCCAGGCTATAACCGGTGCCGGTACACAGGAAGTATCCAAACGCGGGAATCACTGTACCTTCAGGAATAACGCAGACCAGTTTGACTGCGTCGGAGATGGTGGCATTCCCGGCGGAGGCAAAAATGCCATAACCGGTACCGTTAACTCCCGTTACTGTGTGTGGCAAGCCGGTACGGTTGAAGATCTCTACAAATTCATCCGTTGGTCCATTGGGCCCGTTCTCACGAAACTGGCTTAGGATAAGCGGCAAGGCCGTCAAAGGTGGAGTGGGTGGCGGCGTTGGAGTGGGCGTCGGCGTTGGAGTTGGCGTCGATGTTGGTGTCGCCGTAGGAGTCGGCTCCGGCGTTGTTGCAATCTGATAACGAGCTAACGCGAAGTCGTTGCTACTTCCGGTATCCTCAATGCCACCGGCCACAATCTTGCCATCACTTTGAATGACCACGGCCATGGCCCGGCTATCGATGCTAAAGAAATCCGTGGTGATTTTGCCGCCTGAGCCGAAGGTTGAATCGATACTGCCGTCAGCGTTATGGCGCGCGAGCGCGAAGAAAGCGAATGGGGTACCGTCAACATGCGGATACGGAAAAAACATGCCCGCCTGAATCAGCTTACCGTCAGCCTGGAGTCCAAGAGCATATCCTTCATCGAAGCCGCCGAAGTCGGTAATCACTTTGCCCCCGGTACCGAAATCGACGTCGAGAACTCCTGCCGTGGTGTAGCGCGCCATCGCGAAATTACTGTCAATTGCCGGCACAGACGTCCTCCCGCTTGCAACTAATTTCCCGTCCGGTTGAATGACTAACGCCGCAATGCTGTCGCTACCCTGGAAAGCAGTGGTGACCTTCCCGGCTGTACCAAAGCCCGTAAGATCCAGGCTTCCATCGGAATTGTAACGGGCCAGAGCGAAGTCGGGCGTAGACCCATCTACTACTGCAAAGCCTCCGGCAACAATCTTGCCGTCAGTTTGGATCACGACGGAGCTGGCGTTATCGATGCTTCCGTTGAAGTCAGTTCTAACTCTGCCGTCGAAATCGAAGGCCACACCTGGATCAGCATCTGCATTGTTATCGAGCGTGCCATCGGCGTTGTAGCGCGCAAGCAGGAAATCGCTAAGATCGGTTCCTGCGACGACAATCTTGCCATTTGCCTGAATGGCTACCGCGAATGCAATGTCAAGCGTCGCACCGAAATCGGTTGTCACACGCCCGTCGCCATCGAAAGTATTATCGAGAGTTCCGTTTATGTTGTAGCGAGCTATGGCAAAGGTAGTATCGTTGTTGAACTGTGGCCCGGTTTGTCCCACGACGACGATTTTGCCATCAGACTGCAACGCAACGGCGTTGGCGAAATCATCGCTATCCGACGCGAAGCCCGTCGAGACTAATCCGCCGGTACCGAAGGATTGGTCCAGGGTGCCATCCGGGTTGTACCGGGCCAGGAGGAAATCCGGGTCATCAGGGCGTGGAGTGCTGAAGTGATTGTATGCACCGACGGCCACAATTTTTCCGTCGGGTTGGACCACCATCCCCCTGATGCCTTCCTCGTTTAACGAGAAGTCAGTGATTACCCTGCCAAGTACTCCGAAACCGGTCGTGTCGATGCTCCCATCAGCGTTATAGCGCGCGACGCCAAAATCGCGTTGGCCGGAGATACTGGCGTCGCCAACCGCGACGATGCGGCCGTCCGTTTGAAGCGCAACGCCGAGTGCACCCAGGCCGAGACGCCCACCGGAAAAGTCTGTCAGGACTTTCCCATCCCCGTCGAAATTGTTATCGAGTGAGCCGTTCGTGTTGTACCGGCTTAGCGCGAAGAAAGTGCCGAGTGCAGCCGTGGTGGCGCGGCCTACCGCAATGATTCGGCCATCTGGCTGAATAGCAACATCCGTGGCCTCATCGACCAGACCAAAATCGGTCGTGACCTTGCCGTCGGTGTCAAAGGTCGTGTCGAGTGAGCCGTCAGCGGCGTTGTAGCGCGCGATCGCGAAGTTGTCGTCGGCTGTAGTGTTCCTGACTGTTCGCCCGGCCGCGATGATCTTGCTGTCTGATTGAATAGCAAGGGCGTGGGCTCCTCCAAAAGTCCCGCCAAACTGAGTTGTGACGATGCCGCTCGTGCCAAACGCGTCTCCGGGCGTCGAATCTCCCGCAGCACCCGTGTCGAGGCTGCCGTTGGTGTTGTAGCGGGTAAGCACAAAGTGGCCGCCCTCTCCGGCGACAACGATTCGCCCATTTCCCTGCAGGGCTACGGCGTTGGCACTCTGAATACCACCGGGAATGTCTGTTGTGACGCGGCCATCCGTATCAAAGGTATTGTCGAGTGAACCGTCTGTGTTGTAACGCGCGACGGCGAAGACATTTCCAAATGACTCCGGACTTCTGTGTGTTCCCGCGACAACCAATTTACCGTCAGGCTGGATCACAACGTCAGCGGCTTGGGAACTCGGAATAAGGGCACCAGGCATTTCATCCGTGGAGGGAAACGAAGTAAGCACTCGCCCGTTGAGCCCAAACGAAGTATCGAGTGTGCCGTCAGCGTTGTAACGGACCAGCGCAAACACAAGGCCGCTAGGACCGGGACCAGTCGCGGAGCCGACGAGAACAATTTTGCCGTTTGGCTGGATAACGAGGGCGTTGCCAAGTCCTCCTCTTCCATTTGGGAAATCAGTATGAACTCTTCCGCCGTTGCCGAAGCTTTGATCGAGTGTTCCGTCAGTGTTGTACCGGGCCAGGGCGAAATCAGTTGCGGACGTGCCGCCAACGACGATCTTTCCGTCAGATTGTATGGCTACGTCGTTTGCAGTATCCCGGCCGCCGGGAAACGACGTTACGACCCTGCCGCCCACACCGAAAGTGGGATCGAGGTCGCCCGGTGCGGCGGTGGAGATCGAGGTTCCTTTCCATAGGCCAAGTAGTAGCAGCAATCCGACAACGGTGCATACCGCGACCGGCCGAAAACACACGAGGACGGAATGAGCCGATGAAAAAATACCTTGAGGCAAGCGAGGTCTCCTTGGGGACTTTTAGAAATGCGGACGAGGGGAGCCTGTTCAGAGTAAGGGACGCCGTTCATTAAGTCGAGTGTGTTTCGCTGGTGTGGGTTGTGATATATTGCGATGCCTGCAACCCACAACGAAATAGCAAGGATCAAAGTCTAATGTCGGGACACTCGAAGTGGCATAGTATCAAGCACAAAAAAGGCGCGCTCGATGCCAAGCGCGGCAAACTCTTTACCAAGTTCATCAAAGAAATAACCGTAGCTGCTCGCTCGGGAGGCGGCGATCCAGACGGTAACGCCCGCCTGCGCAAAGCCATTCTTGACGCGAAGGGCGGCAACATGCCCAACGAAACGATCGATCGCGCAATTCGCCGCGGTACCGGAGAAGAAGAAGGCGTCAACTACGAAGAGATCACCTACGAAGGATATGGGCCGGGCGGAGTAGCTTTGCTAATTGAGTCGGTAACCGACAATCGCAATCGGACCGTCGCTGAGATTCGCCACATCTTCTCCAAGAACGGCGGCAATCTCGCCGCTGCCGGCGCCGTGGCCTGGATGTTTGAGAAGAAGGGCTACATCGTGGTCCCTCAGGCAGCGAAGACTGAAGACGAATTATTTGAAATCGTAACTGACGCAGGCGCGGAAGACCTGCGCTCTGACGAAGACAACTTTGAGATCATTACCACGCCCAGCGACTTCGATGGCGTACTCGCAGCAGTGAAGAAATCAGGTGTCGAACCGCAGGTGGCGGAGGTTGAGATGGTCCCGAAGGAATATAAGAAGTTGGAAGGCACGGAAGCCAAGCAGATGCTGAAACTGATGGAAGCCCTCGAAGATCACGACGACGTGCAAAAAGTTTCTGCCAACTTTGACATCAGTGAGGCGGACATGGCGGCGGCTGGCTAATAAAGCAAACTGTTATCAGCAAGGTAGCTCCGACGGCAAAGCAACACTGACGTTGAAGGTTACGCAGTCGGGTCATCTCAGATGAATTTCGGATGCTGGTCCCGTTCTATGCAGACGTAAAGCGCAAAGGGCCAAGAGCTAAGAGCCAAGCGCAAAGCGCAAAGCGCGAAGCGCGAAGCAAAGGCAGAAACTCTTAGCGCTTTGCTCTTCGCGCTTCGCTCTTAGCTCTTTGCGCATTTCTCATCGCGCTTCACTCTTCTGGCGGTAAATCGCTATTCGCCGGTCCCTGAATCACGTGGCCCAGCGAGTCGTAGCGCGAGCCGTGACACGGACAATCCCAACTCTTTTCCAGCGAGTTCCAGTTGACAATGCACCCCAGATGCCGGCAGACCGCCGAGAATTCGTGAACCTTTCCCTCCGGGTCTCGGTAAACTGCGACCTTCTTCAGACCGCGCGAAATTACCGCGCCATCGTTTGGTTTAATCTCATCTTCCGACTCCACGTCCCCAGCGACTACCAGATCCGTGTACTGGGCCATGACGTTGAGATTCTCTTTGGCAAACTCCCCAAGGGCACGCAAGGTGACGCGCGACGGATCGTAGATCGCTTCCCAATCATTTTTGCGTCCCATGATTAGATCGGTAAGAAGTATTCCGGCGATCGTTCCGTGCGTCATGCCGTTACCGGAATCGCCGGTGGCGATGAAGACATTGTTGCTGTCCATCGGATTTCGTCCAATGAAGGCCAGGCCATCAACCGGCTCCATCACTTCTCCCGACCAGCGATACTCGATACCCTCAACGATGGGAAAGCGATGACGCGTCCAGCGCTCGAGAGCACCGAACCGCTTACCGGCGTCGTCCTTTTGGCCAGTCTTATGATCCTCACCGCCAACAATCAAGACGTCGTAGGCTGACCCACCTTTGCCGACGGTTTCGATGCGAATGTAGTGATATGGATCGGGCGTGTCCCAGTAAAGCGCGCGCGTGACAGAGCCGCGCGGGATGCGCGCGCCGATTACGTAAGTTTGATAAGGTGCTTGCTTGGTGTGAATCGCAATCAAGTCGTTTACCGGAGTGTTGGTGGCAACCACGACTGCGTCGGAAGTCACCACTCCGCGATTGGTAGTCTCGACTCGCGCTTTCTTACCGCCTTCAATTTCTTTCGCGTGCGTGCCCGTGTAGATTCTCCCGCCTTTCTGCTTTATGGCCTGGGCCAACCCGGCTAAATATTTCAAGGGATGAAACTGGGCCTGATTTGGAAAGCGCAAGGCCGGACCGGTGTCATAAGAGTCCCATGGAACGCGCTCGACCTTTTCAACCTCAGTCAGACCAGCGCGGTGTGTTGCTTTTAGTTCGTCGTCGAGAATTTTCTTAGACTCGCGGGGTGGGTTAAAAAGATAACCATCGACCCGCTCGAATTCACACTTGATCCCTTCAAGATTAACAATTGCCTCAACCGCGTTGATGGCTGCTGTGTGACTCTCAGCAGCCAGCCGCGCGCCTTCCTCGCCGTGCAAGCGTTCAAGCTCGAAATAACGATCGTCAAGAGCATTGACGAGATGGGCGGTGGTTCGCCCGGTCATTCCACCCCCGATTGGTCCATCATCAAGGACTACAACCGACTTGCCTTCGCGGGACAGGAAATACGCGGCCGTCATGCCGGCTATGCCCGCCCCGACAACGCACACATCAGCTGTTATTCTCTCGGTTAACGGAGTCTCCAATGGGATCTCCGCCGTGTCCATCCAGATGGATGTCGTGTGTTCACGATGTTCGTGCGGTTTTTCGGAGGACTCGGGAAATGGTTTGCTCATAAGTTATCCAATGGTTCAGATGTAGCCATACCGTACAAGCCAGCGGGATTTGCGGTCTGGTTTGCACGGCCATAGGCCACAACATTGCAGTTATTAAGACTGATGCTGAATACGAGCAAGAGCGATGCCGGAGAGGCGTCCCGAAGTGCAAAGAGCAAAGGGCGAAGTGCAAAGAGCAAAGGGCGAAGAGCAAAGAGCAGAGAGCGAGAGCAGAGTGCGCTTCGCTCTTCGCTCTTTGCTCTTTGCCCTTTGCTCCTTTTATCTTTGTCGGCATGACTCTGCCAATCAAACCACCCTATCCGCCGATGGAAGCCTTGTTGGTGAGTGATATTCCAGGAGGCGAAAGCTGGGAGTACGAACCGAAGTGGGATGGCTTTCGATGCCTTGCGTTTCGTGACGGCAACAAGGTTGAACTTCAATCAAAGTCTGGTCAACCGTTGGAGCGCTATTTTCCGGAAGTGGTCGAGGCGCTGCTGAAACTAAAGCCTACAAAGTTTGTGCTCGACGGTGAGTTGGTTATTCCCGTCGAAGGTGGACTCTCGTTTGACGATCTACTGCAGAGGATTCATCCGGCCGCCAGTCGTATCTTGAAGCTTTCTCGCGAAACGCCGTCACAGCTTATTGTGTTCGACCTGTTGGTTGACGAAAGTGGGAAGGCGCTTGTTGATCTCCCTCTTGCTGATCGTCGCCCGAAACTCGAGAGTTTTGCAAAACAGTTTCTCAAGAAGAATCGAGACATCGAACTGTCGCCCAAGACCAGGGACATTCGCGTAGCTCGTGAGTGGCTTTCAACCACCGGGATCAAACTCGATGGAGTGATAGCGAAGCGTCTGGATCTTCCATACCGCTCCGGCGAGCGCGACGGCATGCAGAAGGTCAAAAGAATGCGCACGGCAGATTGCGTGGTCGGCGGATTCCGTTACGCCTCAAAAGGAAAAGTCGTTGGCTCACTACTGCTCGGCTTGTATGACGACAAAGGCCTTCTGCACCACGTGGGCTTTACCTCCAGCTTTAACGAAGCTCAGAAAAAGGAACTCACCGCCAAGCTCGAGCCGCTGATTAAGCCACCCGGTTTTACCGGCAACAAGCCCGGCGGCCCAAGTCGTTGGAGCACCAAGCGATCAGCCGAATGGGAACCGCTGCAAACCAAGCTGGTGGTGGAAGTGCAATACGATCACTTCACTGGCGGACGCTTTCGTCACGGCACAAAGCTTCTCCGTTGGCGGCCCGACAAGAAACCGAAGCAGTGTCTCCTCACGCAAGCAGACGGGTGAATCGTGGGAATGATGAATGATGAATGATGAATGGTGAATGGTGAATGGTAAGTGGTTTTGAGCTATTTACCATTCACCATTTACCGCTTCTGGTATGGCGGTTGACTAGTAATTAATGACGTAAGGCTTGAAAGAGGGAAGAAGGAAGAGAATCCGGTGCTGTTCCTCCGGTCAAACTTAACCTGCGGCGTTTTTATTCCCGGACTTTTGAGCCGAGGCGGCAGTTATTCGTATCGGCCTAAACCATACGCATGTCTTGATTCCATGCGAGTTAAAGGGGGTCTAAGGTCCGATTGCCGCCGCTGAACCGGGGGGTGGCGGTCAATGACTGAGCCGATCAAAAATGTTCGCCGAAGGAGAAGCCGCTCGGCCCATGCCAGGCTATTTGGCACCGGTGATCTTAATGCCACTACGCGGTGCGCCGTGATTGTCGCGCACCCCGCAGATGAAATTGTTGGCGCTGGTTGTCTCATCTCAAAACTTACTGACGTTACTATTCTGCACGTCACTAATGGCGCGCCCCACGAGCCTGATGATGCGTTGAACGCCGGCCACGTAAATTCTTCTGAATATGCCAGCGTTCGGAGGCGGGAGTGTCTCGCGGCCCTGGCAATTGCAAATGTGCCTGAAATTCGCGTCGTCGAATTAAGCTTTCCGGATCACCTTGCGTCACTCCATCTTACCGATCTCACACGGAGAATTGCCGCGTTCTTACAGCACTCCGGAGCGGACATCGTAGTTACACATCCCTACGAAGGTGGGCATCCGGACCATGACGCGACTGCATTTGCCACCCATTCTGCACTTCGTTTGTTAAAGGAGAATGGTCTGAGACCGCCCGTATTGTTTGAGATGGCGCTTCACCCCAGCTCAGACTTTAAAGCTAAGCTGCCGGAATTCCTGGGCTCCGATGGAGAGACGACAACTCTTTTGCTCGATGAACGATCGCTGGAATTAAAGCGACGTATGTTCGATTGTTTTGAAACTCAACGAGAGAGTTTGGCTATCTCGCCGATTGGCCCAGAAAGATTTCGCAAACACCTGGTCTATGACTTCGCCGCTCCACCAACCGAAGGCAGGCCCCACTACGAGAATTTTGACTGGGCGCCAAGCTGGAAAGAATGGCAGTCGTTGGCCCGTCGAGCGCTCGAGGATCTCTTTCCACATCAGAGGGCCGGCATGACGGCCTCATAGCGATATGAGCTCGCTACCGCGAGGTGGTACTGACTTCATGTCCGCCCGCCGACGCTCGAAACTCATCTTGATCGCGATGCAAGAACTCTGGTAACAGCTCGTCGTCCTCACTCCGAATAAAAGTGAATGGGAATAGTTGGCCGTGTAGTATACTGCCCGCGCTTTAACGATCTATGTTTCAGATTAAGTAACGCGGCCGCTCAATCCTCATTCTTTATGCGCATCCTCGGAATAGATCCGGGTAGCGAAACAACCGGTTGGGGGGTCATTGAAAGTGATGGCCCCCGTTACCGTTTGCTCGAGTGTGGCGTAGTGCGCGCATCGCAGGGTCAGAAGTTTCCGGCCCGGCTTTTGAGAATTGCTACTGCGCTCGAGGAGATCATTCATCGTCTCAGTCCCCAGGCTTGTGCGATTGAAGATGGTTTTCTTGCGACTAACGTCAAAGTCACGATGAAACTCGGACAGGTACGCGGAGTCGCGATGCTAATCGCCGAAAGGGCAGCACTGGAGATCTACGAATACTCACCCAGGCTCGTCAAACAGACAGTTGTTGGACACGGGAACGCCGAAAAATTTCAGGTACAGCAAATGGTGAAGACGTTGCTTTCACTCGCGAGCGTTCCCGAACCGCACGACGCAGCCGATGCACTCGCGGTAGCCATTTGCCATTTTCATCATGCGTCCTTTACGAATCGAATCCTCACTGCCCAGGCTGGCGTCAAGCTGTCAGTTTCAGATCTAACTCGTCGACGCGTCTCCCGCTAAAACTCGGCGCGCGGCTAATCACCCTCTTTCGACCTCATTCTTATGGAGGAGGCAAGCCGTGATTAATCGCCCTCTGACGCGAATCCCACAAATACTATTAGTGTGCTTTTCCCTTTGCGCTTTAGCTGCGACCGTCTCAGCGAAAAGACGTGCGCCGGCCGGTGGACGTTTGGCAGTCGTTGTCGACGAACGCCTCTCGGCCTTGAGGGCGAGCCCTGAGCTTTCCGGTGTGTTGTTGCGCCGAATGAGCCGCGGCGTACTCGTGGCGATCACCGGCGCAAAAACCAATCGAGAGGGAGTTGTGTTTTTCCGTGTCAACATAACCAGGCGGACTGGCGGCTGGTTACAGCGCGATGCTGTGGTTTCGCCCAGTCGCGATGGTGACGACGCCAGACTGTTGAAGTTGATCAAAGGTTCGGAGGAGTTTGATCGAATTGTCAGGGCGCGGATTTTTTTGGATAACTTCAGACTCTCAGGACTGCGTCCTGAGGTGTTGATGATTTACTCACTCGCGGCCGAGGAGGCTGCGGTCCATCTTTCGCGCGAGGCTTCCCGGAGATTAGATGCGGGCGAAATGAATGCCGGCGGTGCGCCGATCTTTAGTTACTTCCTCAACTACAACGGCCTCGACCGGTACAACCGGCAGGGAATCACTTTTATTTTGAACCCGTCTGGAAACGGCTTTCTTTACGATGGCGAAGCCTGGCGCGAAATCGTCCATCGCTACCCGAAGAGTCCCCAGGCGGAAGAAGCACGGAAGCGACTCGCGGCACTAGGCCGCATACCGTAACGCAAACTGTTAGTTTGCGGACGATGCCACACAGGCCCTCTCCATCGGCCTCGGGACACGTCGGCTTACTGCTCTTTGATCCCGCTCGCTGCTAACGGTCCCCAAACTAACAGTTTGCGTTACAGGTCACGCTCCCATAAACTTCAGTCCCCAATACAGCATTCCAGTCGAAGGGAACTGAAGTGAATGTCACACAGTGTTCTGCCTCGGCTTATATTGATCACCGCTCTGGCCCTGGTCTTATCAATAGCCGGTTGCCGAAACCGTCAGACCAGGGAATCCATGAACGCCAACGACACATCCTGGGATTCTTATCTAAACGAATTTCTCGAAGCATATTTCGAGGCACATCCTGATTTCGCCGTGATCGCCGGCCGGCATGAATTCGATGGCAAGTTACCCGATTGGACCACTGAAGGTTTAAATCGTGAGATCAAACGCTTGCGTTCTGAACGGGATCGGGCCTCGCGATTTAGAGATTCGAAGTTGACTGACCGCCAGCGCCTGGAGCGCGATTACGTTCTTTCAATTATTGATGCAGATCTGTTTTGGCTCTCATCAGCCGAGTGGCCGTATCGATGTCCGCAGTATTACGCCGGTGGCATCGACCCGGATGTTTACGTCTCGCGCAACTATGCTCCGCTCGACCAACGTTTGCGCGCTTACATTGCCTACGCCAAGGCGGTTCCCGGCGCGCTGGACCAGATTCGGAAGAACTTGCGCACTCCTATGCCGAAAACCTACGTGGCGATCGGTCGTACGACGTTTGGGGGTCTGGTTTCATTTTATGAAAGAGATGTCCCCGCGATTTTCGATTCGGTGAAGGACGAGCAACTGCAAAAAGAATTCAAACAGGCAAACTCGGCGGCTATCAAGGCGATGAAGGCCATCGACGATTGGTTCAAGACGCTCGAACCAGAGGCCACAGAGAATTTTGCCCTGGGCGCCGAGAAGTTCAGCGAAATGCTACGGCAGACCGAAAGAGTTGAAGTGAGACTCGATGAGCTTGAAGGTATCGGCAAAAGAGATCTTGAACGAAACCAGGCAGCGCTGGCCGCAGCTTGCGAAAAATATGCTCCGGGTAAATCGATCCCGGAGTGTGTGGCCAAAGCCGAAAATAACAAACCAACGGGTGGGTCGGTTGAGATGGCCCGCAAGCAACTGACCGAACTAAAGGCTTTCATTCTCGAGAAGAAGCTGGCGACTATTCCGGGCACGGAGGAGGCTCTGGTCGCCGAAGCGCCTGCCTACCGCCGCTGGAACTTCGCCTACATAAATATCCCGGGTCCGTATGAAAAAGGCCTGCCTTCGACTTATTACATTGCGCCGCCTGATCCCTCATGGTCGCAGGCAGAAAAGGACGCTTACCTTCCGGGAAAGGCAAACCTGCTGTTCACCTCAGTCCATGAAGTTTGGCCCGGTCATTTCCTTCAGTTTCTTCATGCCAACCGATCGCCCTCGAAGTTTGGACAAGTCTTTGTCGGTTACGCCTTCGCCGAAGGGTGGGCCCACTATGCGGAGGAAATGATGTGGGACGCCGGACTCGGCAACGGTGATCCGGAAACGCACATCGGCCAACTGCTGAATGCAACGCTGCGAAATGTTCGTTTCCTGTCTGCGATTGGATTGCATACCGGCCGGATGACCGTAGCCGACTCTGAGAAAATGTTTCAGGAGCAGGGTTATCAGGACTCGGCGACCGCGCGACAACAAGCGGCGCGTGGCACTTTTGATCCCGCCTATCTCAATTACACCATGGGCAAGCTGATGATTCGCAAGTTACGCGAGGATTGGACCGCGTCACGCGGCGGAAAACAGGCGTGGCAGTCGTTTCACGACGAGTTTTTGAAATATGGTGGTCCACCCGTTCCTCTCGTGCGCAAGGCGATGCTAGAGGACGACAAAGGGTCGTTGTTCTAGGTGTTGATAAACTGAAAGTCCAGTTAACGTTCGGTAAACAGGAGGAACTAATGGCAATCACTGAAGGATTGGGAAGTAGAAACATAGGCATGCTGTTGCTGGGAATTTGGCTCATACTCACAGGCCTCTTGCCCCTGCTCAACGTCAAGGTCTCGCCAACGGTAAGCATGGTACTGGCGGTGCTTGCCATTCTTGCTGGATTACTCATCTTGCTTCGTCGCTGAATCGCAGCCCGCGGTTGCGGGCTAACTTTGGAAAGCCCCGAGCGCGCCTTCCCGATACTCAGACTGCCAGATGGCCCATCTCTGAGATGACGTAGTCAGTGTGTCTCGCAATAGCAGTTGGTTTCACCGTCACAGGTCATATCTGATTTGCAAGACGCTCGACGTAACCAGTTTCAGGCAGTCCTCAACTCCGCTACAGAGGCAGAGTCCGTCGTTTGTAGATTCGAACTTACTGCCCGGCGTTGGCTTGCCGATTGTTCCCGCTCTCCAACCTTTAACCTGAGCGACTCCATTAGCAGGGCCGATGAGAAACCGCGTGGACTGATGACGATATGGGCCAAAGGATTTCCGTCCTCGCTCACAACCCTCAGCTTGGGTGCGGTTTGACCTTGGCCGAAGGCAGCGACAGGTAACGTCCCCGCGCCGATCTGAAGTCCAGCCGCCGACAAACCTGTGGTTGCAAGCGTAACAACCACGACGACGAGCAATGTGAACAGCGCTCCAAAGCTTCGCTGCGAAGTGTTCCTTGATCGCCTGATCATGATGTGTCTCCTTTTCATGGTTACAATTTGAAGGGGCTAGCCATTCATGGGAGCAGCGGCTTATCCAATGGCGACGCTTTATCGTCTACCCAAACGTCGAGTACGGTGAACTGCGAAGGCAACATGGTAGCGAACGCGTGATTTGTGACCAGTAGCGATCCCTTATGGTTGAAGGCGATGTTGGCCGGCGAGTCGTAGGGAAAAATTGGACTGAGCAGCGCGTTCTTCAGTCGCACAGCTTCAGTACCGTTCGGGCGTAGGACCGAGATGCCGGACGCGAATGGAGTAGCGATCGTGACGTAGAGGTTCCCCGATTTTCCGAAGGCAATACCATCAGGCAGATCGCCTGGTGCAAACTGGCGGAAGACTGTCAGGTCGGCGGCTGTCGGAGTTTCGGCCAACGGCAGTGTGTAGACGTAAGATCCGCCCAGAAGGTCCGCAGTTACTGTGAGAAATATTTTGCTGCGGTCAGGACTCAGACGAAGACCATTAACACCGATGTAAGCTGAAGCAAGGCGTTGATCCTGAAACCAGATCTGGGGTTGACCACCGCCGGGCGCAATGCGCCAAATCGTTGCCTGCATAGAGTCCGTGACGTAGGCATATCCGTTCTCATCAAATGCGATGTCGTTGGGAAGCGGGGGCGTGTTTGCCAGCGTGGGCGAGCAAGGCGGACCGAACACCCCGTCGAGGCAAGGCTGAAGGTCGGGAAAAGGTAGTCCATACGATTCCTGCTGGCCCGTTGCCGTATTGATGCGATAGAGGCCAAGCTGTGTGTTGAGCACATAAAGCCGGTCGAAACCATCAAAGGCAATACAGGAGTTGGCGTGTTCCGCAAGTAGGTTTTCACCCTGCGTTGGGTAAGTCTGCAGCAGCGCGCCGGTGTTGATATCGAAGGCGTATACGTGTGAAGGTCCGGTGCCGGTGGTTCCAAACCTTGCGGGGCCGGCGACGTAAACGCGATTCCCATTCACGGCAATACCTTCAGGGAAACCGGGCGTAGCGGGAACTGTAGTCAGAACTTTCACGTCACCGTAAGGGCGGCCAAAAGCGTGGGCGGCCGGCAGATTTGCGATAAACATCAGCGCCGCGAAGAACATGAAGTGTGCAGCCAGTTTGAACAATGATTTTGAGTTTCTCGAACGCATGATCGTAGCTCCTTATTGTTTTAGTTCTCTTACTTGCTAAGGCGTATTGGCGGGCGAAAAACTATCAGGCGAGCTGCACATTGCACGGAAGGGGTGACCAGAAGGCCTTATGTCCTCACGTTAATTTAAAGCGCGGAATATTTAGCTGTTAACTCGCCGATTGCCGTGGTCGCCATTTAGTTTCTGGCACCGCAAACTATCATCGGTTAACATTTTTTGTGCGTATCGCCGAATAAAGCGTATATTTACGGCCTGAACTTCCAACACAACGCATAAGAACCCCGACTTCTATGTGGGCAATTCGGCTGAGTCCAATTCACACATTCCAGGGAAAACCGTATGGACGCGCTTGGAACCCACGAAGTTACTCAGCTACTGGTGGCGTGGAGCGATGGCGACGAGGCTGCTCTCGACCGCTTGGCTCCTCTGGTAAACGCGGAACTTCATCGCCTGGCCAGGCGCTACATGAGCCGGGAGCGTGAGGATCACCTGCTTCAAACCTCGGCACTAATCAACGAAGCATATCTCCGCCTCATAAATTGGAAAGACGTGCGCTGGCAAAACCGTGCCCACTTCTTCGGGGTCGCGGCCCAGATGATGCGCCGCATTCTGGTGGATTTTGCTCGCCAGCGTCCGCGCGTCGACGCAGAAAACGAGGCCCGCCATATCTCGCTCGACGAAGCCATGACCGTCGCCCATGAGAAGGACACGGATCTTCTCGCCCTTGATGAAGCGCTCACGAGTCTTGCCGAAATTGACGAACGGAAGAGCAAAATTGTGGAGTTGCGTTTCTTTGGTGGACTCAGCGTGGAGGAAACCGCGGAGGTCATGAAGGTGGCGCCCATCACGGTGATGCGGGAATGGAACAAGGCAAAAGCATGGCTTTATCGCGAGCTTAGTCGCGTTTGAAGCTATGAACGCCGAGATCCAAGAGACGTCTCCCTGGAGCGGTGCCTTGTCACCGCTTTGGCCGGTCGCGGCCACCGTGCGCCTGAGGCTCAGCGAAGCGGAGCCAAGCCGCCGCGGCCAAAGCGCCGACCAGTCGGCGCACTCCAAGGAGACGTCCTTATCAAGGTGTCCTTATCAAGGTTTCCTAAATGAACGCCGAGCTGTGGAAACAAGTTGACGCTCTATTAGACGCCGCCCTTGAACTGCCTCCTGACCAGAGAGAGCGGTTTGTTTTGGAAACGTGCGACGGCAATGAGGAATTGCGTGCCGAAGTTTTGAGTCTCGTCAAAGCTCAATCACAGGCGTCAGCGTTTATGGAGCGTTCGGCCATGAAAGTGGCGGCGCAAGCGCTCGCGCAGGATGCCAACCTCATTTCCCACACTTCGATGGTGGGGAAGGAGATAGGTACATACCAGATCGAGAACCTGCTCGGGGCAGGAGGAATGGGCGAGGTCTACCTGGCCCGTGAAACAAAACTCAATCGCCGCGTAGCGCTCAAGATTCTTCCCTGGCAATTCGTCGCCGATTCCGAACGCACCAGTCGTTTCGAGCGCGAGGCCCACGCGCTCTCCGCCCTGAACCATCCCAACCTGATCACCATCTATGAAGTAGGGAATATCGACGGTCTTCACTTCATCGCCATGGAGTTTGTTGAAGGCCAAACACTGCGCTCAATGATGGGCGGGGCTGTCAAGCTGAGAGATATTCTCTCGATTGTCGCGCAGGTGGCGGAGGCGCTCTCGGCTGCTCATCAGGCGGGAATTGTTCATCGCGACGTCAAGCCTGACAACATCATGGTGCGTAGCGACGGTTATGTGAAGGTCCTGGATTTCGGATTGGTGAAGCTGACGGAAGCTGCTGGACCCGCAGGCTCGCCAAATCCAGCGTACACCCAGGCTGGCGCAACCATGGGCACGCTCGCATACATGTCACCGGAGCAGGCGACTGGCGAGACGATCGATCAACGCACGGATATCTGGAGTTTGGGAGTTGTATTGTACGAGTTGGTTACCAAACAAAAACCTTTCCAGGGCGCCACGCGACAGGCGACGGTTAATGCGATCCTGTCGGGTGAAGCAACCGCCGTCACAAATTCAGATCCAAACTTACCGCTTGAATTGGATCTCGTGCTCGACAAAGCACTGGAAAAGGATCGTGACCTACGGTATCAGACCGCTTCCGATTTTCGCGCCGATGTTCGGCGTCTGTTGCGGGCAATGGACTCC
>DASQKG010000445.1:0-4497 GCA_035630655.1 Pyrinomonadaceae bacterium | reverse complement strand
CACCAGGGAGACGATCTGTTCCAGGGTTTCGCTGAGTGTCGTGGAAGCCAGCAGGGTGACACCCACTTTGCTGATCAAGGCAAGCAGGTCGCCTTCTCTGCCTGCACGAGCGTCGGAGACTTCTTCAGGTTTTGTTCGCGCGCCTTCAATGGCTTCTAGCAACCCCGAAGTAGTTCGGTCACCTGACGCCAGTGCGATAGTCGCTTCGGGCAACGATCCGGTATTGTCCGTGATCATGGTGGCGCCCATACTCGAGTTGTAGGTGCCATCATCAAAAATGATCTCGGTTTCGCCGATCTGGATGCGACCACCGGAGGTGAGCGGCACTGTACCTTCGACCGTCAGCCCGTTGTAGACCGTGCCGTTTGCGGAGCCGAGATCCTGCAGGAAGTATTCATCCCCCTCGCGACGCACTTCGGCATGCACGCGCGAAGCGAAAGGGTCTGGGATGCAGAGGTCGTTTCGGGCTGAACGCCCCAACGTGATCCGTAGACGTCCGAGTGGAAAATGATCCGGCGCTCGATCCGGATATCTGACTATTAGCTCAGGCATTCTGTGAATAAGTCACGGTTAGAAGATTCAGATAGCAGAACTGCGGCAGTTAGCGTTCCCGCACCACGATCGTACCGGCAATGAGATCGTGTAGGGCCCGCCCGCGGGTACTAAGCGCAGCCAATAGAAAGCCAAACCCCAAGGTTAAGAAGGATAACGGGTAACCAACGAAGTGCCGAAGGAAGGCGCGACCCACCCCTGGTTCTGATCCGTCTTTTCGCCGCACCCGAAGTCCGGTTGCCCACTTGCCGATAGTCCTACCGGTGAATCCGGCAAGCACGCCCAGGTTAAGCACCGCCACTGCAAGTGCGATCAAGAGTCCGACTGTTTCAGCCGAGCTGGCAGCGGTGCGTGCTCCACCTCCCAGCATTCGGGCAATGAGCGTACTTAAGGCCACGATTCCCACCAGGACGATGTAGTCAATCAGCATGGCCCCGCACCGCAAAGCAAAGGGCGCCGGCAGACTCTCGACGGGTTGTCTCCGGCTACGCGTTCTGGTCTGTGTCCGCGTTACCGCGGCTCTTTCAATCCTTGCAGTCATTAAGAGTTAGTCAGTAGTCCGTGGTTCAGTGGTTAGTAGCAAGCAGCTGACTTTGACGTTTGAGTCCACATCGAATAGAAACCATAGTCGAGCGTGTATTCGTCTACAACCTTCGACAGACTACTGACGACGGACTGCCCGCTAGCCTAAAAGAAAATGTAGGGTTGTTTCCCCAAGCCGCAGTTTATCTCCGCTGTCCAGCACCCGAGGCTGCCGTGGCGCCAGCCTGACGGAATCGTTGATGACTGTGCCATTCACGGAACCGAGATCTTCGACCAAAAAGGTTTCACCTTCCAGCCAAATGCGCGCGTGGCGTCGCGAAACCTTGGTCTCAGGGTCGAACTTTGAGAGATCGATTTCCGGGAAGATGTTTGAATGCGGATCCGTCCTCCCAACCAGATTATTGTCTTTCTGCAAAATGAAAGACGCATCGAGTTCGGTTGTTCCCGCCACAACCAGTTTTGCGGTGGGACGGGAAGCACGCAGGGTTGCACTGGCTCCCACTCCCGCCAGTGGTTGTCGTGCTCCACAGTGTGCGCAGAAAACATCGTCCGCAGCTATTCGTCCGCCGCAGAAGCCACAATAAACGGTTTGAACTTGAACGGTCTCGCCGCCGAGTTGAGGAGCGGGCACTCCATAGCTAACGCGACCGTCCAGCAATCTCTGCAGATGATTAGCCAGTGCATCACGCATGTCGCCGGCTGACGCGAAACGATCCTCGGGCTTGTACTCGACGGATCGCATCAGAATCTGTTCTATCTCGCTTGAGAGCGATGGCGTAATCTGCCGTGGCCGAGGGTTTTTTGAAAAGTCAAAAATGAGCAGCGGATTGTCCTGGGGATCAGATCCAGTCAACAGGTGAAACATGGTCGCGCCGAGGCTGTATATATCAGATCGAGTTTCGACTCTGCCGGCGAACAACTCCGGTGGCGCGTAGCCCATGGTGCCTACCGCAGTCACTCCTTTTTCTTCCTGCTTGACCCAGCGGGCAATTCCAAAATCAATAAGCATTACGCGGCCGCTATTTCCGTCAATCATCAAATTCGCAGGCTTGAGATCGCGATAGATGATCTGTTTGGGACGACTGTGCAAGTAGTGCAATACGTCGGCAACCTGCATGCCCCAGTCCGTAACAGTCTTCTCATCGATTCGTCCACCCGGCGCATTGCGCAAACGCGACGCCAGATCTCCGCCTGAAATGTATTTCATCACCAGGTAGAAACGTCCCAGCGGCTCGTCGTAAAAATAGTCGTAGATGGTGGGGATACAAGGATGTTCAAGCGAGGTCAATAACAGCGACTCCCGTTTGAAGTCGCCGATCGCTTTTTCATGTTGAGCCGGATCGAGGTGTGCTTCAACCATCTCCTTCACGGCGCGGGAGGCGTCACCCAGATTCCGGTCCTTGGCCAGGTAGACCGCACCCATGCCGCCGCCACCGATACGACGGGCGATCTCGTAGCGGCCGTTAAGGACGGTACCTCCGTCTAACTGTTTTATGGTGGGTTGATGGCCTCCGGTGGTTCCCTTGTGCGGAACACTGGTGGTGCTTTGAATCTTGACGCCATCGGTAGCGGAACCACCGAGAGAGGCGGACGATATCGGTTGAGGTTCAGCCGAAGGTACAGCACTGGCTTCGGCCGGCTGTTCAATGCCGGCCTCAGCTTCGCTACTGAGTTGACCTGTGAGTCTGTTTAATTCCGGATCGGGTTCGTTCACTTGCTCAACTGCTTCTTCCTCGGCAACTCTTGCTTCAACGGGTGAGCCATCGTCAGATGGTTGGTCCAGGCCAGCGCTCACTGACGGTTCGGGAGCTGCAAGCTGCTTAGTTCCACAGCTGCCACAGTAGGACTCGCCAGCTGCTACCGTGGCGCCACATACGATGCATTCAACCATTAACTCGACAGCCCTTTCAGGGAGGTCTCAAGAGCCTTCCAACCCGTCACTCGCCGAACCGCTCCGCACCAAATTATCTGCTAACGTGAAAACGGAGAAAAGTCTTACCTACGATGATCTCGTCTCCATCCTGCAAAGGTTGCAAGTGTCCGGGCAGCAACCTCTTCGCTCGATTCACAAACGTTCCGTTAGTCGATCCTAGATCTTCAAGAAAATACTTCCCCTCGCGAAGTGTAATCCGGGCGTGACGCCGCGATACCTTCGCCTCCGGATCATCGGCGTCGAGATCCACGTCGGGAAAGATGCCTCCGTCCGCATCCCAGCGCCCGATCTGAGATTCGACACTACCAAGCATGAATTTCTTGCCCAGCGAGCGGCCCCGCTCAATCACCAACCAGGCATGGGGCCTGGCTTTGGAGCCCTGGGAAGATACGAAATTGACCCCGGAGTGCGGCCCGCTGGCAAATTCCGGCTGCTTGAGGGGCAGGGCGTGCGACCCATTTTGTCCATCAGCGTCGGCCTTCAAACTACCTGGACCCATGGGGTTGGAGCGGAAATTGGGCCTTAAAGGGGCTCCACACTCGTCGCAATACTGCGAGCCATCCAGGTTTTCCGTTTTGCACCTTTCACAGTTAATCATCAATTCGGTGATCCGCGGCTGGCAGTACAGGTGTCTAAATCCAAAGTCGGAGTAGGATAGAGCCACGAAGAAGCAGGTCATTCTAGCGCGAAACCGACGGGCGCGCCAACGAATCCGATTCGTGGATACTGTTCTTAAATGAAACTGTTTCGCATTTTTGGACGTAAAAGCTACTCGAACGCAGGGCTTTGGATTTAGCCCATTTCCGTGCAGAATTGTCAGGTATCACCAATCGCGAGCTTAAGAATCCTAATCAAAGGTACAACTCATGGCATTGACCCGTAAGAAGAAAATTATTATCGCTGTATCCGCAGTGGCCGTTTTGGCGATCATCGTTATTGTCAGCGTCGTCGTCAGCCGTAAGGAAGAGGCTGAAGTGACGACCATTAAGGTAGAGGTCAGACCCGAACTGCGGCAAACCGTAACCGCCTCGGGCGAGGTACGGCCGATTCGCTATATCAAACTAACCAGCGAGGTCCCTGGACGGATTGAAGAGATCTACGTAAACGCCGGCGATCAGGTAGGGGTAGGCAAGCCGCTGGTGCGCATCGACCCAACTCAACTTCAATCGAATCAGGAAGCGCAGTGGGCCGCGGCGCAGGCCTCGATGAACGATGTCCAATCGGCGCGCAATGCCGTCTCTTCAGCCCAGCAGGGTCTGATAGTGGCTGAAGCTTCGGTATCCTCAGCACGCCAGCAGTTGGTCGCTTTGCAAACATCCGTCGACCGCGCGCTGGTGGATCTGAACACCGCGCAACGCGAACTCAAACGCAACACAGACCTGATTGAAGCGGGTGTTGCTTCCCGCTTCGAGTACGACTCGGCCCGAGATCGTTACGAACAGGCGAAGATTGCAGTCGAAACAGCAAAA
>DASQKG010000444.1:0-12254 GCA_035630655.1 Pyrinomonadaceae bacterium | reverse complement strand
AGGTTGGGGCGGCCGGTTCATCACGCTTGAGGATCCGGACAAATATCGACTGTTTTTCGTCACGTGGTCGGAGGCCCCACACCAACCTGATGCAGGCCATGAAGTCAGTACCACCTCGCGGGTAGCGGGTGGGTCTTGAGGATGACGAACGGTAACGGGTGCCCAGAACCCACCCGCTACCCGCGAGGTGGTACTGACTTCATAGCACTGCTCGTTCTTCTCGCCTAAATTGCATCATTCTCACGTGACCTGTCTCGCCAAAAGTCTCGGGTTCTGGTAAGCTGGTGTTGCATAGATAGCACAAGATTGCACGGGCGCGTCTGCCCCCTAACGCGCTGTTTCAAGGCGTATGCAGTACATAGAAAACCCTCCGAATCCCTGGCTGACCCACACAGTAGAGTGGATTGGCGAACCGCCACAGACGAAGTTGGAAGTGTTCGAGGAGACCGAGACACGCCGCATTATCACTCACAACGACAGCCCCGATGTCGGTTTCGATTACACGGTCAATTGTTATCGTGGCTGCATTCACGGTTGCACGTATTGCTTCAGTCGTCCGACACATGAGTATCTGGGTTACGGCGCCGGCACCGACTTCGACCGGAAGATCGTAGTTAAGGTCAAAGCGCCGGAGCTGTTGCGTAAGGAGTTGATGAAGCCGTCATGGAAGGGCGATGAGATTGTCTTCTCGTTTACTTCCGATCCTTACGTTCCGCTGGAAGCAAATTACAAACTGACGCGACAGTGCCTCGAAATCTGCGCCGAGTTTCGCAATCCGATCGGTGTGATTACCAAGTCTGCTTTAATTCGACGTGATATTGACGTGCTTCAAGAACTAACGCGGCATGCGCGACTTGGTGTCTTCTTCACGATTCCATTCACCGACAAGGAAGTTGCGCGTGCAGTGGAGCCTTTCGCTCCGCTGCCGGACGCGCGCTTTCATGCGATGTCTGACCTCGCAGACGCTGGCATTGCGGTGGGCATTGGAATCGCTCCAGTGATTCCCGGACTGAGCACCGACTTGCCGGTCCTTTTGAAACGGGCAAAAGAAGCGGGGGCAACCATGGCGTTCATAAATATGCTACGGCTGCCGGGGAGTGTCGCTCCTTACTTTGAAGAGCGCTTGTACGAGAAGCTCCCGACTAAAGCTGATCGCGTCCTCAACCGCATACGCGAGGCACGCGATGGGAAGTTAAACTCCAGCGTCTTCGGTGAGCGAATGCGCGGAAAAGGCGAATACTGGGCAGCAATTGAAAAGCTCTTTCGAATTCATACCGAGCGACTTGGCTTTAACAAAACCAACAAGCGTGTGCCGAAAGGCGAAAGCACGTTTCGACGACCGACAGCGCAAGCAAATCTCTTCGCGTAGAATGCATTAAGTTTATGTTTCGCTACAGACACAGCCTCGCGCTTTCCTTATAATAACCGGCGCAACCAAAACAATTTGCGGTGCGGGAGGCTCCCCATGATGCTCATCAGACACGTTATCCGCGATCGTGAGCCTTACTCGATGCGCGACACTGCCACCGTGCAGGAAGCGGCGGAGTTTATGGCGTCTCGAAATATCGGCGCCGTCTGTATCGTTGACGACAGCGGAAAGCTGCTGGGCGTATTTTCCGAGCGCGACGTCGTCAAGCGCGTGGTTGTGCAGCATCGTGATCCTGCAGTAGTCAAGATTGGCGATGTTCTCAGCGAGCTCCGCGCTGTGATTAACTGCGATGAAACTCCGCACCAGGCGCTGGAACGTATGGAGCTGATCGGCACCCGCCATTTGCCTGTTGTTGATGGAGAGCGCTGGGTCGGGATGCTTTCGATGCGAGACCTTATGCGCGTCGAATTGAGCGAACAGGGTGATGAAATAAAATTGCTACACGAATACATTCAACATTAGCTGCAGGCCAAACCAGATGCTGAACAAGCAGGAGTTCACTTCCTCGGCTGTCCCTCGCCGTCTGAATAAGACTTATCTAACAAGCAATTCGTTAGTTTTAGTTGCTGCGCTGCTGCTTGGCTGCAGTGGCCCACCGCCGGGCCGTGGTGCGGGAGAAGTTGAATCAGCGCCGAACGCCCAGGCCAACTTCAAGGTCGAAACTGTCATAGGTAACCTCGAAGTGCCATGGTCTATCGTGTGGGCGCCGGACGGCCGGATGTTTTTTACCGAACGGCCTGGTCGCGTTCGAGTCTACGAAAACGGAAGGTTACGACCTGAGCCTGTTTACACGGTGCCTGACGTCGAACAGACAGGCGAGAGTGGCCTGATGAGTATCGCGTTGCATCCGCAGTTTGCCTCCGGTCGTTTCGTTTACCTCGCCTACGCTTACAAAGCCGATGAGTTGCGCGTGCGAGTAGTCCGGTACCGTGAGGCGCCCAATGGCCTCACCGAACCCAAGGTAATCATTGAGAATATTCCCGCAGCGAAATATCACGCCGGGTGCCGTATACGATTCGGCCCCGATGCAAAGCTCTACATCACAACAGGCGATGCCACCGATCGTTCATTAGCCCAACGGCTGGATTCGCTAGCTGGAAAGACGCTGAGACTTAACGATGATGGCTCGGTGCCGCAGGATAATCCGTTTGTCGGAAATGCCGCCGTCCGCCCTGAGATTTGGTCTTACGGCCATCGGAATGCCCAGGGCCTCGACTGGCAACCGGGAACAAACCTGATGTTTCAGACTGAGCATGGACCAAGTGTATTTGACGGGCCCGCAGGCGGTGATGAAGTAAACATCGTCGAGAAGGGAAAGAACTACGGCTGGCCAGTGGTCCATCATGTAGAAACGCGCGCGGGCATGGAACCACCCTTATTGGAATACACCCCGGCGTGCGCACCCGGCAGTGCTGCCTTCTATCGCAGCAGCTTGTTCCCACAGTTTCGAGGAAATTTCTTTTTCGGCTGCCTGAAAGGCGTGCGCCTCATACGCGTCGTGCTTGATAGTAGGCGTGTAGTGTCCCAGGAAAACTTACTCGATAAGAAATATGGCCGCATACGTGAGGTAGCGGAAGGCCCGGACGGCTATTTGTACTTCTCAACCTCAAACCGGGATGGTCGAGGTTCACCCGCCAGCGATGACGATCGAATCATTCGCCTCGTACCTGCCAAGTAAGATCGACTCCGGATCACGTTTTAGCGTGCCCGAAGAATTCGCGAAACACAATTAGTGACTAGGTTAGGGCTTTTGGGCGAGCATCGCAGTCTTGCTCCAGCCGATCACGTGCAGCGGCGGGAAGCGATACTCGTGGACCATCCGGAAATGGTGCTTGGTTTGTCGGAGTATCTCTCGGCGCGGATGAGACTTGAATCTAAAGAGTACCTCCAGAAATGAACTCGCCGGCGACGGACGGCAGGGAAGGTGCAGCAGGTGACCACCAGGCGCAATCACACGAGCAACCTCAGTCATCCCTTCTCCCAGCGGTACATATTCCAGCGCTCCGCTGGTGACCACTAAATCAAGAGAATTGTCGGCGAATGGAAGCGAGAGAAGGTTCCCTTCAGTGAAGGTGACGTCTCGCGTGCGGCCGGGGCTTTCTTCAAGTGCTTTCCGTGCGGCGCTAATCGAAGTCGCCGAAAGATCGAGTGCAGTAATACTGACTGGGAAGTGGAGTGCGCGTAGCAGCGCCAGGGTAAGTAACCCAGTTCCGCACCCAGCGTCCAGAATCCTTGCTCCTCGTGAAACAGGAAGCGGGTGGTTGGCAAAGTAATGATCTAATGAACGGCCATAGCCATTAATCTTAAAAGTCAGGTCGTAAACACTGGCAATTTTGTCGTAATAGGATCCCGCGCGGGTTTCAGTCTTGGTTGTAGTCAGTACGTATTCCATTATGTATCCTCAGCCCCTGAAGAATATGTGCCGGCAAAACCGCAATGTAAACTTAAGGCCCGCAATTGTAGCCTTCCTCCTTTTTTTACTCAACTAGAACAAATCCCATCGTAAATGCAGTTCGCCCGCAAGAACTGCCCGAGAAGGCGTTCATTGATTAGCGAGGAATTGATTTTGGGACAGGAGGTCTGCGAATGAAGAGGAAATGGACAATTCTAGGTGGCGCCGGTTTAGGCCTAATTGTAGTCGGGGCCTCTATTTTTTCGGGTTTCAATGCCGGAGCAGCTGTCTCCCAAACTGATCGCGCCGTTCGACCGTTTAGCGGCTTTAACGTTGAAATACTTGTGAATGGACGTCCGCAGGATGAATACCACGCGCGCGGCAGAAGATATGTAGAGGCCATTGAGGGCCGTGAATACGAAGTCAGGCTGCGAAACCCTTTGCCTTATCGTGTCGCCGTCGCGTTGTCTGTCGATGGTCTTAACACGATTGATGCGCGCCGAACGTCCGCATGGAACGCGAGCAAGTGGGTCATAGAGCCTTACGGAACTATCAGTATTGGCGGTTGGCAGACGAGTTCTCAGAGAGCACGCCGATTCTATTTCACCACTGAGCGAGACTCTTACGGTGCCAAACTCGGCCAGACTGCGAATCTTGGTGTCATCTCCGCCGTTTTCTTTCGCGAGCGACGGCCCATTCCCGTTCCTATAACACCGGCTCCGTATCCTCGCCCAAGGTATGAAGAAGACGGCCGGGATAGTAGTAAGTCGAGAGCACCCTCCAATAGCACCGGCAACGAGAGTTCGACGCTCCGGCGAGGTGAGATTGCGCCTGTGCCTGACGACGACTACGCAGCTACGGGTATCGGTCGATCAGTACAAAATGATGTTCGCTGGGTGAATATGGATCTCGATTCGAGACCGGCGGGTGAGGTGCTGATTCGATACGAATACTATCCGGCACTTGTCCGACTGGGAATCGTGCCACGCCACTACTCCCGTCCAGATTCGTTGAGGCGACGCGAAGGCGCCACGGGATTTGAGGATCGACGATTCAGTCCTGAGCTTTGATAGTCTGGTCGACCTCAGCGCGAGTTTGGCACCGTGGGGTTACCTGCGCGTTAAGTCAGCATTGTATAACTGCCGATACACGCGATAGTTATTCATGACCTTCTGAACGTAACCCTTGGTTTCGTCGAAGCCGATTTCTGACGTAAACACTCCCGGATCTTTCTGACGTGCACGCTTGACCCAGCGCACCACGTTGTCTTCACCGCCGTTGTAAGAAGCAGCGACCGCTTCGGGCAAGTTGGGGAACATGTCAAAAAGGTCTTTTAGATATTCACTACCAATTAGAATTGAAGTTTCCGGCTGGTAAAGTTGATTCTCCATTAGGCCGGTAACGCCCGCGTTGCTCGCATACTTCTGCGCGGCATCAATCGTTAGTTGTAATAGGCCGCGCGCACCGGCGGGTGATTTTGCCGTCGGACGAAAGACGCTCTCCTGACGAATGATCGCGAGAATAAAACGCGGGTCGATCTTTCGCGACTTCGCCGTGGACACAATCGCCTGACGATAAGGAGCGGGATATCGATCAATGACTACCGAAGCCTGAGATCTGTTTCGGTCGAGTCGCTCCTGAACCAGCGACTGACGCTTGCCGTCAACGAGTTGAGCCAGGCGCTCGCTCGCCAACCACCCATAATACGAATCGATTCCACCCGGCACGGCTAAATACGCCGTTACCGCATCTTCTTTATAACCGCCGCGATCTAGGCTGTAGGCTCTCAAGTAAGCAACTTCTGCCGGACTCGTAGCTACGCCTTTTTGAAAGCTTCGTCTGCTTAGCTCGTCCGCTGTCGACACAGCGCGCCGCCAGTTACCTTCCGCAACTTCAAGCCGCAACTGACCAAACATGGCATTGGTTTCGTCAATGGTGCCGGAGAATCGCTGTCGTGTCCGAGAAACCCAGTCGAGAGCTTCACGTGATCGACCGGCTTCTCTTAAGGTGTCGATCGCATTCAGGTGGGCGGTTTCGATCCGTTCACCGCTTGGAAAGCGGTTAATGTATTCGACATACCGGTCGGCTGCTTCCGAGGGTTTCCCCATGCGCAACAGCGCAGCACCACTGAAATTTAATCCTTCACGACCTTCCTTTGTGGATGGATAGGTACGCGCCAAGCGATCGTAATAGGTATAGGATTCCTGATACCGCCGAGACTGAAATGAGGATCTGCCCATGCCGAAAAGTGCCTCGGCGACCCGAGGCTCCTCAGGGTAGTAATTCATCAATGCCTGCCAATGCTCGCGAGCTTCATCGAAGGCACGATTGGCATGATAAATAGACGCCCGGCGGAGGTGTTCTTCAGGAGTCAGGCGGGTAATGACTCCACGCGCATTTCGCGCTTCGCGATCCTGACGACGAACCGCCGCAAGGCTTGCGTCGCTGCTGCTTTGAGGATTTAGCGCGACAACGCTCGGCGTCAGCCCGAGATAATTGTATGGGTGGTAAGTGGCGCTGCCACATAGCGGGCTTGTCAGTAAAAGGATTGAACAGGCTAACAGATTCATCTTAATTGTTCCTAGTGCCTACCTATGTTCCTAAGCTTTGATGATTTCGAAGGTTGAAACGATTTTCGCCGCCGGTCTTAGAGTCGCCGCCACGCTGCAGTATTTTGTATCGGATAGGTGGATGGCTTTGGCAACTGACTGCTCCGAAATGTTACGGCCAGTAACAATATGGTGTACTTCCATTAGCTTGTAGCTCCTTGGATGTTCGTCCCTGCGTTGCCCTCGAACCTCAATTCGGTAATCCGTAACGTCTTCTCGTCGTTTTTGCAGGATTGAAATCACATCAACTCCAGTGCATGATCCCAAAGCAAGCAAGAGCAGTTCCATGGGGCTCGGAGCAGAATGACGAAGATGGTCGGTATCTATAGTTATCGCGTTATTTGAAGGCGTAATGCCAACAAAGAGATCCTTGCCTTTCCATTCTATAACCGCCTTCGGGGCACCATTGCTCATCAGAATTCCTCCGTTTAAAGAGAATACCACATTGATTTCGGCCCCATGGTCTCTGCCGTTGGCAGTTCTGTGGTGGCACCCTAAAACAGATACGGCGGCTCGATCTCAAATGACGATTAACTTTGACTCGATCCGTGGCCGATAGCGTCGAGTTGCCGCCCTTTCATATCCTCGGGACCACTGCTTGTATGCTATTATTTTCCAGCCCAGGCCTCATCAGTACTGTTCATCCTCCCGGTGTTGCAGGCGTGATACTTCGGTCGCTTAGTTACAGTGGAAGGATGAAATATGCCGAGAGCACTTGTCGTCGACGACGACGAAACCATTCGCGACACCTTATACGAGCTGCTTTCTGAGGCGTATTTATGCCAGACAGCAGAAACTGCCGAGAAGGCTTTTGCCAGGCTCGAAGCCGACTCGTATGACGTGGTTCTCACCGATATTTCGATGCCGGGTTTGAGCGGATTGGAATTGCTAGGCCACGTGCGCCAAAAGTTCCCAAACACACCTGTGATAATCATCTCCGGTATCAGTGATCAGGAGCACGCACAGGGCCTTATTCGACTTGGCGCATTCGACTTCTTACTAAAACCGTTTAGTCTGGATGCCGTCGAGAAGAGCGTAAAAAGGGCCGTTGAATATAGGAGACACTTGCTGGAGGGAGAAGACCCCACCGAAGCACCGCACGAAGGGCAAGACATTCAGACTGAAATCAATGACTGGAAGATTGTAAAGGAATGAACGCCCTGATCAAGCCGCAACTATCGTGAAGGAGGCTCGCTTTGCTGCTACAGCACGACGTTGGGCGATCTTTGTTGCTAATTCAGCTATCCGATCAGCCCGGAATGGTTTCGTGACTACCCAATCAACGCGGGCTGCTTTCTGCTCATCAGAACCCACTGCTTCTCCCCAGCCGGTGATTACTGCGATTGGAATTGCTCCATCGCGTTGCCTGATAACCTGCGCGAGTTCCCACCCACTCATTCCCGGCATACCTACATCCGTGAAGATCCCATCAAACTGGTGAACTTCAAACAGGCTCAACGCCTCGCGGGCTCCCGGTGCGAGATAAACTCTACACCCTTCATGTTCGAGCAAGTCGCGCAATAACTCTCTTACCGATTCCTCATCGTCAACGACCAGGATCTTCGCTTGGTTTTCATCGTAGGTACGCACCACATTGGCTTCGGCGGCCTCAACGACCGGCGCTTCGGCTGCCGCCGAGACAGTTTCCTCGATTACTTGTGCCTTTGGCAGCTTGATACGAAATCGGGTGCCCATTCCTACTTCCGACTCAACTTCCACGGATCCTTCGTGGCGCCGGATAATTCCGAAGCTGACAGCTAGGCCTAAGCCCATACCAGCTTTACCTTTTGTGGTAAAGAAGGGATCAAAGATTCGCGACTTCACATCGGCGGGCATGCCTGTTCCAGTGTCGCCGACGGAAATCACGACTGACTCATCCATATCCTCGGCCGCCAACGTGAGTTGACCGCCTTCCGGCATGGCATCAACTGCATTGAAGACCATATTGACGAGAACTTCGCGTAACTCAGATTCATCACCCATCACTCTCGCCTTTGAGCGAATTTGAAGGTCAAGACTGATCTGGACGTTCGATGCCTCAGCTCGATCTTTCCATCGCGGGCGCGTAATTTCGCTTACATCGAACAGAATCTGATCGATAGAGACTGGTTCAAAATCATGATCCCGACGCTGACGCGCAAAATCCTGGATTCGCTTAACGGTTTTAGCTCCGTCTTCCGCGGTCTTAATAATGATGTTCAGCCCTCGAGTAATCTTCTCCGGATCGTTTGTTCGAAGAATCAGTTGCGCGCGGCCAAGAATCCCCGCTAGTGTATTGTTGAAATCGTGTGCTACACCGGACGCCAGTTCACCCAGAGCTGAGAGCTTCTCCATTTGAGAAAACTGTTCGCGAATCCGCTCTTGCTCAGCAATGTAGTGTGAGAGTTCCTCAACGTGACGCTGCGCTTGTTCAGCCTGGGCTGAGGACGACTCGATGTTTTTCAGGTAGGTTCGGTAAGTAAAGAAAACGATGGCGATGATTGGGATGGTTACTATGAGCGCGTAGAAGCCAAGCTCCTGAATCAGCTTCGCTATGACGGCTGCAGCCGAGGCCCCTGCGAAGTACGTAATCGAGGTCCAGAGATAATGCTTCTTCCACGTCTGCCAGACGGGACGGTTAGCCTGGAGAGCACCGCACACAGCCACGAGTCCGGAATTCGTTGCGTATTGTGTCAAGGCCATAACTCCGATAACCGAGATAAACTTGGCTGACAGTGGGCCGTCTGCCAAAGTCACGACGTCCCCGAAGCTGAAGTGCAACAAGTAGGATGTTACGCATGCTGACCATGCCGCAGACGCCCAATTAAAAGCCACCGTCAGCCGCTTTCGGCAAAAGCGAACCGAAGAAACCAGTGCTTCAGTCGCCGCCATCAGGATTGCGGCCTCGTAGCCGTAGATTAATAGAGTCAAAAAGACAAAAGTATCTGAGACAGAGATATGCGAATCAAACTGAGGAATCTTGATGACAATTCTTGAGCTGAACAAGACAGTAACTACCGCGATGACTAAGAACTGTGGGTCGATAACGTTCGTGTTGATGCGATAGCCGGCGAGTAAGTAAATCACACCTCCAGCAAGGGTGGTGGCCCACATAAAAATGCTGGCCAAATTTCTGTTGGATGTTTCCGACTTGAATATCATACCTCGCGTCCTCCGCTAGACCGCCAGCGCAAAAGGGGAATCTTCTCTCTGAGAGGACGACGTTTCGTCGGGGCCGCCGAAATCGAACGCTGTCGGGACATCGCCGGAGAACGAAGACCGTTCGGCCAAAACGGCGCGCATCCGAACCTGACTCAAAAGGGTCTCGAGATAACACTGAAACTGATGCAGTACTTCAACGAGCCTGGGGAAATCTGTGGACGCAACCTTGATTGTTTCGCAAAAGCTCTCGAACTGGGGCCAATCCGAATACATTAGGCACTCCATGCTCTCGTTACGAAACTTTGTAATGCCGGAAGTGAGATTTGTTAAGGCAAGCTCTCCTGCCTGTTCTTCAAAGTTTTCCACGAGCTGCCGTAGTGTCAGTAGATCCTGGCAAAGTTGGAGCGATTGCCTGTACCGCATGTCCGAGTTATCGAACAGTTTGGCGCCCACCAAACTGCGATCAAAGACCATCGCTAAGCTAATAGTAGACTGTTGCAGGCAGTTTGTGAGTACGTCATGAGCTCGATGGACCTTACTTAGGATGACGTGTGTTGTTTTGTCGGATAGGGATCTACGTGAGTCGCTTTCAAAAACGCGTTGCAAGTCATGGTTGATAACAAACGTTATTCCGTCAAGAGTGTCCGCCAACTCGTCGCTTATACCGGCGCAGTTCATCGCGTCGGTGCGAACAAACTCGACCAGGCCACGCGCGTCGTCGTGGATGAGTTGAAAAAGCGCGAAGGTCTCATCCGCCGAATCCACCTGACGTAGATGAGCTTCGATGAGACTGAGGCATTCAAGTAGTCTAAGAAGATCCGCGAAGACGACCTGCACGGTTTCCTTCACTTCGGCCGAATCAATTTGGACCACTATGCGTTCTAAATACCAGGCACACGTCCCGGGTTCAGGTTCCGAGGGAATCCAGCGGCCGGTTGCCCCGACTGATAAAGAATGCTGATCTAGAATTGGATTGTTGGAGATCATTTCCGCACGTGATTTCGCTCGCAGCTATTTTAGGAATATCGTGTCATAGACTCCGCGCGCGTGATATCCAGCCTGCCTGAAGAAGGCGCTGGCTGCTTCGTTTTCGTCGTTAACCACGAGACACAAGGACCTGGTGCGCCAGAGCAGCATCCTTGCCAACTGTGTCATGCAACCACGACCGAAACCTTCACGACGCAGGTCCGGGTTGACCCAGACGCCCTCGATGTAGGTGGTCTCGAGTGTTTCACTAACGATTTCAGCCTTAAACAAAAGTTGTCCGTTTTCAACCAGGATCCAGGTTCTACCCTGCGCAACTCGCCTTGCATAACGCCGGGTAAATCCAGCCTCGTCGACCATCCTTGGGTCAACCCCGCTCTCTTCGTGCGCCATCTCCGCATGTACAGGAACCAGTAGGTTCAAATCATCGAGTGTAGCCGGTCTCAGGGTAGAAAAAGGATCAGAAAGCTCGGTGGGCCAACGCAGTTCGAACACGAGTTGTCGAGAGGCTCGGCGCATCTCCTGGCCGGCTTTTGCGTAGAAGCTCCAAAATTCACCTATCTGGGCTTCTTCACACATAATCAGGTGGGCCAACTTGAAGTTTTGCGCCGTCTCCGCAAAAGCTCGGATACCTCGGTTTGTCACGGCTTCCATGAGGATGGCATGACCAATCAGCGCTATCCCCTCAATTTCCCGAAGGTTATTTCGGTAACCGTAAAAGGTGCCCCGGTTATTCGAACTGAGAATGCCATTATCTCGAATTAGTCCGGTGAGGTAAGCCGTGTGGAGGGAGCCCGTTCCCAGAAACGCCAGCACTTCGTCCTGGTCAGCGTTCGTCAAGGGTTCAACCGCTGCCTCGGCGGCCGCTAACAACAGGTACTCAGCAGAATTGGTTTTCGTTGGAAGCGAGACGTGCATGATGGTGTATTTGGAAGTCTGGAAAGGTTGAGGTTATTCCATACAGGCGGTGGCATCACCGCTGATGACCTTGTCACCCAGGAGCACTCCATCGGAGATCAAAACGCCGTCGCTTATCAAAACACCGTCTCCAAGCAGCACCCCATCTGAAAGTAGGACGCCGTCACTAAGCAGAACGCCTGAGGGTAGAAGACGCACGCCGATTCCAATGGTGGTGCCGTCACTTATTACAATGTTGTCGGCCACAATAACTCCACTCGACAGCATTGTGGAATCACTTAAGAGCACACCTGATCGTTGAAGGGTGGCATCCGAAAGGAGGACTCCCAGGTCATAAACCTTCTGATATCTTGTGATCAGGGGAAGGCCTGTTACGTAGCCCTGATCCGAAGTGAATCCCTGAGCCCATGAAAAAGTAGTCCCATCGATTGTCGTCACCGGCGATGGCGCCGAGGACTTCAACAGCGAGGCGCCAAGAGGCGTTGCGTTGGTTAAATCAACGCGGACAAGCTTGGCTAGCTTCACAGCACCCTGAATATTCAGTTGACCCGCGCCCTGCTCAAGTGTGTTTGCGTTCGGCAACTGTTGAGCGGTATAGCTCAGCAACATCTTGACCATGTTCGGCGTTAGCTTTGGGTTAGCCTGAAGCAAAAGGGCTGCGGCGCCGGCGACCAGAGGAGTCGACACGGAGGTCCCGCTCAAATACATCATTTTCTGGTTGTTTCGGCCAGCTCCTAGACCAGTGTCCAAACTAGGATTATTCGACACCAGGTAGTTGTTA
>DASQKG010000443.1:0-4438 GCA_035630655.1 Pyrinomonadaceae bacterium | reverse complement strand
TACTTCATGCTGGCAGGAGCAGTAGATAAGTTTCACCTCATTAAGTACGGCTTGGGGATAGTTCTGATCTTCGTGGGACTAAAGATGGTCTGGCTCAACGAATTGTTCGGCGGCAAATTTCCAATCGGTATCTCACTCGGAATTATTGCAGTCGTTATCGGGGCTTCGGTTGTACTCTCCCTCGTTTTTCCGAAAGCAGTCCCCGAAGTCGCGGCGGAATCCAGTCCCGAGTCGGGATCGACCTCCGAAATTTCGCCACGTAACCTAATCGACGAAGAACTCAAGCCGATAGTGGGAACGCGCACTCGAAAAACGCAGAGCACGAATTTGTTAGTGAAGAAGAATGGACGCCAAAGCGACAGTTCCTCGACTACTGTCAGACGGAGATTGTCTGTTCGAAAGCACCTGGCGGCTTCTGCGCCACTCAAATACAACTCGTCGACCCGGGCAAGCATGTTACCCCACCTGAAAGTTCGCCACCTTTGGAAGACGCTCGGCTTTTACCTCGCCCTGCTGGGGCTTGGCCTTATAGTTGCGACGCTGGCAGGTTAATCTTCGTTCCCGTCAGGAGTAATTATCAAGGCTGCGCGGCTGCTGAAAGGCTAGAAGACAGTCCCCCGTAAGGAACCCACCATCGCCTTGGAGAGCACGATACCTTTACCGGCGCTTCGTTGCGCCAAGTTGTGAGGCAATTCACTGGACACTGACAAAACCGCGTTTCCGGTTTGGTGGGAAGGTATGCTCACGCTTAGCGTCTTTCGCCTCCATTCCGGGCACATTCTTTACCTCGCCTGTTCGCCCATGCGCATTCCGGTGCCGAGTGCGTCTCAGTTTCTGATCTTAGTGCAGGCGATGCCGGCCTTCAGTGCGAATGGCTGGCAGCAGCCGATTTAAGGTACTCGGCACGCAACAGAAAACTGCCTTCAGTTACGACGCTTTCTCCCACAGCCAAACCTTCCACAACTGGGTAGCGGCCGTTGACTTCGGGGCCGAGTCGGACCGGCCGCATCACGAATACGTTTGGCTGATTCGTCACCACAAACACTATCTGCTGGTTGTTGATGTTCTGAACTGCTGCCCTCGCTACCGTAGGCGTAGTAGACGTGGCACCACTCACCGTCGCAAACGCCACGTTCACGTACATACCAATCTTCAGTTGCTGGCCGGGATTTGCCAGTTCAACTCGAACCTGCGCGGTGCGCGTGGCTGTATCCAGAGTGGGATCCACGTAGGACACTTGCCCACGAAAGATCCTCCCGGGGTAAGCTTCCGCGGTAATGCTAGCGCCACTTCCGATCCTAATTCGCCCAAGATCCTTCTCGTAAACCTGGGCCACAACCCAAACGCTGGAAAGATCGGCGATACGTAAAATCTCCTTGTTCGCTTCTACCACTTCTCCTGGATTCGCAGAACGAGCAATCACCGAACCGCTAACGGGAGCAGGCAGCGAGACCTCGGAGGTGATTTGCGATGATGACCTGAGCCCACTCACTTGCTGTCGGCTGAGACCCAGCAATAAGAGCTTTTGTCGCTGGGAAGCGACTTCGGCTTCGGCTGTCTTTAACTTGGTGGTGGCCTGTTCCAACTCTTCACGGCTGACGGCGCCGATTTCCAGCAACCGGGCTGTGCGCACATGATGCTTGTGATGTTCTTCCAGGTCAGCACGTGCAGTCAGGTAACTTGATTGAGCCATCGCCAATTCATTGCTAAATACCACCGCAAGAGACTGCCCCCCTCTGACGTTTGAGCCCAATTCGACGTTCACGCGCCGCACAATTCCCCCAACCAGTGACATAACCGGCGTCGTGCGATAAGCATTTTCGCGAACCACGCCCGTTGCGACCTGACCAGCGGTGTTATCGTCCCCCAGTTGTTCGCCCACCGCCTCGATTTTGATCCCTGCCCGATCAACCATCTCGGGCGCGAGAGTTAAGGTCGTCTCAACGGGTGCTGTCGGCGCACCGGCATCCGGTTGCCCTGACGAGATATCGCGTGGCGCGGGCACAGGGCGACCAGCGCCACTCGATCCGGACCGCCAGAACGCCCAGCCGAGGATCAGAACCGCGGCGATAGCTACAATTGCGACGATTGCCACAATCGCCGTTCGGTTTGTTCTCCGAGTGTTTGTGCGTTCAATCTCTTCAGAGCCGAGTTTCATAGTTAAATCTGAGTCAGGCGCCGCTGCATCACGTTTCTCGGGTTTTCCTTCAGCGTTATTGCTCATCTCTTAATTAGGTTTGGCGAAGCGGCCGCGCGTTCAATTTCTACGCGCCCGTGATAAGTGTCGACCAGCGCATCAATGTATCCAGTCTGGACTTCAATAAAACGTCTCTGTTCAGCGATAACATCGAGCAAACTCTTCGAGCCGAGATCATAGGTTTGGCGTATCACCTCGAGATTAGCGTTTGCCTGTCCCTGAACCCCCACCCGATAAATTTCAGCGGCCCGGGCTGCGCTTTGGTAGAGCGCAAACGCCGAAGCCACCTCGCGCTGCACAGTCAGCTCGGCAAACTCGCGGCGCTGTGTGGCGGCGGCCCTCTCAGACACGGCGGCCGCAATCGCGCCCTGATTGCGATTGCGAACTGGCAAGTCCAGAGTGACGCCAACCACGACGGAATGAAATCTGCCCTCAATGGGAACTAATTGTCCGTTGGAATTGAAACCTCGCTGGGGAAAGCCAAAATTCATCAGCTCATACTTCGCTGACAAGCCCGCGTCAACTCGTCCGTCAGCGCGCGCTTGCGCTATGCGCGCTTCGGCCAGTGTTTCTAATACACGCGCCGCCTGCAGATCCGGCCTGGCGCGAAGAGCCACTTCTGTCGAAATAGCAACGGAGAGCAACGGTTCGATCAAATGATCAAGGTCTCCGCGCAACCGCAACGGCTCTTCCGGACGCATGCCCATCAGATTGCGCAGCTCAAGCATCGCCACTTCGACTTTACCCTCGTTGCGTTCTCTCATTGAACGAATACGGTTGACCTCGACCAGCACCATGTTTTGTTCCAGAGGCGCCGTACGACCTTCAGTAACACGAGCCGATACCAGCCGATACCCCTCGTCCGTTGCTAAAAGCAGATCTTCAGTGAAGCCTAACTTCAGCAACTCACCCAAGGCTTCACCGAACTTCGCCCGTACTTCCGCAGCGAGTAGGCGTTCACGATCTGCCAACAGGCTTTCCTTCATCTCCAATTCACGTTGCGCTACCAGAATGCGCGCCGAGCGCCGGCCACCCAGTTCGAGGGGCAACATCGCACCCACCATCGTGTCGTTGTCTGGTCCGTTTATCTGTTCTTTTCGTTCGATCTCAAGTTGCGGATTTGGCCGAAGTGAGGCCTGTTGGACCAATCCGCGCGCGGCTTCGATCTCATGACGAACCGCCGCCAATTCACCGTTATGCGCGAGGGCGTAGGCGACGGCTTCGTCGGCCGAAAGTCCGGCCTTTGGATCGAAGTAACGAGACAAAGACGATCGGGGATTCTGGTGCGCCGTCACTGCGGACAGTTTCTGACCCATGGAGACGTCCATTCCAAGCGGTGCGTAAATCATCAGCGCCCACACTGTAACCAGGAACTTCTTAATCATCAGAAAACCTCATTTCAATTCCTTTGAATCGCCTTAATTTATTTTGTCCAGCGCGCCTGGGTCATCTTGATGTTCTGCTCAACGCACGCGCTCGCAGCGAATAGAAGATCACTGGCGTGACGATCAGTACGTGCAGGAGACTCGAAACCATTCCACCTAACACCGGTGTCGCCAGCGGCTTCATTACTTCCGAACCCGCGCTTGTGCTCCACATGATTGGCAGCAAACCCGCAACCACCGTAGAGACAGTCATCACTTTTGGTCTCAGGCGCAGCAGGGCTCCTTCCATCACGGCATCCAGCAAAGTTTTGCGCGTTAAAGTGCCAACTTCCTGCTTCTTCCGCTCCACTGCTTCTTCGAGATAGATCACCATGACCACACCCGTCTGCACCGCCGTGCCGAAAAGGGCGATGAAACCGACCCAAACCGCGACGGAAAAGTTGTAGTCAAGCGCCCATAGAAGATAGATGCCTCCCGTCAAAGCGAAAGGCACGGCTAACAGGACGTGTGCGGCTTCCAAAGCTGAATGGTAGATAATGTAGAGCAGCCCAAAGATGATAATGAGCACGATTGGCACTACGATCAGTAAGCGCTGACGGGCGCGCTGCTGGTTCTCATACTGGCCACTCCAGGCAACGTAGTAGCCCGTTGGAAGCTGCACTTGGCGCGCAATCAGATCTTTGGCTTCATCAACCAGGCTGCCCACGTCGCGTCCTCTGACATTCAAGAGGACCGTGCCACGAAGCAGGCCGTTCTCACTCGAAATCATTGACGGACCCTGGACCGTTTGTATATCTGCCAGTTGGCTCAACGGGATTGGTGCGCCTGTGGGAGAGGTAATCGGAATCTGTGCCAG
>DASQKG010000442.1:0-11664 GCA_035630655.1 Pyrinomonadaceae bacterium | reverse complement strand
TCCAGTGCCTTCTACGCGCGGGAAGACTGTCGGGAAGGCGGTCGCCACCTGGTCGTTGAGCGCCTGACCTGCTGCGCTCGTAGTGACAAAGATATCGTTGCCGGCACGGGAGAACTGAAACTCATTGACGGTCGTAGAATTCAATGTGTTGGTTAGCTTGACGGCGAAGCTCCGGCTGGGCTGTTCCCAGTCCGAGGAAAGCGTCGGGAACGGGGTATCTCCCCAGAAGTTGCCGGCCGCCTCACCGTGAACCCAGGTCTCGTTAATGTAGCGCACCATCAGATTCATCTTGTCGGTTATCGAAACATCGCCGCGAATTAGATCCTGACGAGTGTCGACCGGCTGCAGGGGGGTTGATATCCAGTTGGCGCCGGTCAAACGCCCGGTCGGGTCGTCTGGGTTGTTAGGAAGGGGAAAGATCCCCATCAAAGCGAGACCGGCTGGGCTCAGGCGCGCCTGCGGGATTATGTTGCCCGGAAACCGCTGACAAGTAGTAGGGCCAAACTGACGATTACCAGCCGCATCCCTCGTGCAGGTGAACGGATCATACGGGAGACCGCCGGTGAGGGCGCCAGTAAAATTACCGGCTCTCTCTTGTGCGGTCGGGACCAGGGCGCGAAGCGGGCCGGTGCCGCGCCTTTCGCGACGCCACTCTTCCGACCAGAAGAAGAAAACTCGGTCTTTGACGATGGGCCCGTTAAAGTTGCCACCGAAGTTGTGATAGGTAAGTGGCGCCCGTTTTATGCCCGCCTGATTGGAGAACCAATCGTTGGCGTTCAATTTGTCGTGACGCAGAAATTCGAAGACAGTGCCGTGGAATTTGTTGGTGCCACCTTTTGTGACGAGGTTGATGACCGCTCCCTGCGCCTGCCCATACTCTGCGCTGAAGCTATTGCGCTCTACGCGGAACTCCGCGATGGAGTCGATGGAAGGAAACACCAGCAGTGTGGCGTTAGAGCCGACGTCCATATTATTGACGCCATCGACCGTCCACATGTTGGCGTTCGACTGATTGCCGTTAACCGACACGTCCACGTGCGAGTCGAGCCCGGTGCCGCGGGTGCCGAAAGCGCCGCCCTCATTGGGCGTCGACAAACCCGGGACCAGTGTCACCAGCGCTGCGTAGTTGCGACCGTTCAACGGAAGTTCGGTCACCTGTTTCTCCGAGACGAGGCTGCTCACCCTGCCACTCTCAGTCTCGACGAGTTGCGCCAGCCCAGTGACCGTCACGGTCTCACTAACCTGTCCGACTTCAAGGTTAAGGTCCAGGACGACTCGATCACTGACGTGCACCTCAATTCCGGTAGCCACCGTGTTTTTGAAACCCTGCGGGGCGACGCTCACGCTATAACGGCCGACCGGTAGACTCTGGGCCGAGTAAGTTCCATCGTCGTCGGTCCTCACCGTGCGCGTTTGGCCAGTCGTCTCTTCCGTGATAAGGACCTCAGCCTTTGGCACGGCGGCACCCTGCGGGTCGCGCACAGTGCCACTGATGCTCCCTACCGTGCTCGTCTGGGCGCTGACGCCACCTGACAAACCGACCACGAGCAGAACCAGTGCAACGTAAAGACCAAACTTCGTTTTCATCATTTGATTCTCCTGACGCATTCGAGCCATCGCAGCGATTGGTTGACCTGAGACTGTCAACCTCACGAAATACTCAAAAGGATTACAGTGATAGGGCCGGGTAAGTCTTCGTAACTTTGTTGGTTAGCTGCACAAACAATTTAAGATTTCTAACGTCACGGTTGACTTCGGATAGACTAGTTCTTAAATATACCTTAGGCGTCATTATCCCTCAGGAGAAGTTACTACGAGTAAGATACGGTGATAGCGCAAGGAAGAGTAAGATCGGGCGCATATCTATGGAGAATCTCTAGCGTTACAGGCCGGATGTAACTTGTTACACTGCGAATCCTTTTCGAGTTGGTGAAAAGTATCGACCGCGCCTATAATTCGAAGCAACCGCTAGTTGCGATTTGCAGCCTTTTGCTACGCCGAACAGTATTGAGAAGGATCCATGGATGGATCTCATTTGCCTTTATCCGAGATCTTGAGAGATCAAATTACTCTGCCGCTCGAAGGGCTGAGACGCTTCGGTCGGTAAGACACTACACTCGTCGGGAATGCGCTGTGTCAGAATACTTGTATTCTAGAAGTCGAAAGCATGAATGAGATTGGGTACGACTATTCATTCATCGCAAACTTCTCTCATCGCTCTCCTCCTACTTTCGACCAACTGATGATGATAGCTAACGTGTCAGCGGTTGACACTTCATCAATGTGAAATTCTCGAGCGCTCTTTCAGGTTTACTATAGCAACAATGGAACTGGGAAAGGAACAAAAGATCGAGCAGTTGGAGAGGGTTCTTCATAGCCGTACTCTGCAAAACTCTGAGAACCTCAAGGCGTTTCTGCGCTTCGTCGTGGAGAAGACTTTGGCCGACGAAGCCGTTCAGCTCAAGGAGTACACGATCGCAACTGAAGTCTTTGGTCGCAGGAGTGACTATGATCCGCGGATCGATTCGGTTGTCCGTGTTCAAGCTGGTAGGCTGCGGACCAAACTACAGGAGTATTACACCGCCGAAGGAAAGAACGACCAGATCATAATCGACCTTCCCAAGGGCCATTATCATCCGGTCTTTAGCTGTCCTCATGCCGAGTCGAGAGAGATCTCCGCCGGTGGCTCTCTAACGTCGGAGAGGCCCCAAGCTAACGGACATCCGGCATTAACCGGAGCAGAGGTTCAGCCTCAAGTTGAGAAAGTTGCGCCGCGATCTCGATCCCGAGCGGTTGCGTTCGTTTTGGGTGGGCTCGTCATCGTGCTGGCAGTAGCGGTGGTGGCGCTATATTCATCAAACCGGACTCTGCGGAGCCGAGCTCGGAATCTAGACCCCTCGATCAACACCGAAGACTTCAATGCCGTCTGGGGTCCGTTTGTAAACGACTCGGAATCGCCGTTGCTGGTTTTGAGCAACCCGACAGTCTACCGCTTCGTAAATGAAGCCGACCCCAGCTCTCTCGAGCGCCGTGCGATCCAATTAACGCCAGAGCAAACACAATCCCTTCTTAATGCGCCCGAGTTCAAGGGTCAATACACGGGAGGCGAATCGCCTCGCCTTATTCCGTCGTTGGGGATGTACACCGGAATGGGTGAAGCCGTCGGTGTGTACCGGCTCACGGACCTTCTGCGCGCGTCGGATAAAACCATACTACTGAGGCAAAGTCGTCAGGTTAGTGCGGCCGATTTGAAGTATCGCAATGTGATCCTGCTCGGCAGTATCTACGTAAACGAATGGTCGCGCAGACTCCCGACGGTCGAGAATTTCGTGTACACATTTTCTGCGACCATAGAGAATCGCGACCCGCTTCCCGGCGAGGAGCGAGAGTACAAGCCACAGTTTAATGAACAGACGGGAGAGATGTCAGTTGACTATGCGTTGATCACCGTCAAGCCGAATGTCTCGGGCGAGCACGCAGTGATGACACTTGCGGGTATCTTTAGCGAGGGTACTGAAGCGGCGGCGGAATTCGTAACAACCCGGAATCACTTGAATCTGCTGGGGCAGCGGCTGCGACAACTTGGCGGAAAGAATGCGCCTCCAAAGTATTACCAGGCGCTTCTCAAGGTCGAGGTTGAGAACGGTACTCCGACCACGATCACTCTTCTTTCTCTTCGCGCACTGCCGGAGGCGGGCAAATCGTAATCCTAAGTAACTTGTCAGTCTGAATTCTTCAGAACCCGCGGCCTCATTCAATCTTCGGAATCTATCCCAGACGCAGGCGCGTTGGCGTTCCTAAATCAACATGTCGATGGTCCTTCGCGTCATTTACGCGGTGTCTTGTTGAGCTTCTCGGCTAACTTCACAATGCCCTCGCTCAACAAGATGATATCTCGCAGGTCACTCCCCGCCTTTGCGGATTGCGGAGCGTCGACAACGTCGGGCAGTTTGAAAACAGGATTTTCGGTAAAGCTATCGATCCGCTTACACATCGCCACGAGGGCGCCCTTCATTTGATTGTCGCCAAGCTCGATCGGCTTGGTTTCTTCCTTCTTTTCGGCCTCGGCGGATTCGCGCGTCAGATGCGTCTTAAGCCTATTGGCCCGCTTACTGATTTCCTCGGTTTCGGCGACGATGAATCGATAATCAAGCGGCTTCTCTGACACCAAGTGGCGCGCGACGTTGTTACGCCTAATCTGGATGGCCTTGAAGTCCTCCCGCATCTGCTTGGCGCTGGCCTCAAAATCCCGTGTATCCGCTTTTCTACCAGGGCCCATCATCTCGGCGCTCCGTAGTTGCGCTTCCCGCTGTTGCCTCTCACGGATTTCGCCGAACGGGTCTTTCACAGCCGGAGCAGTCGGAATGTTCTGCTGGCCCATAACCGGGTTGGGTGCGAGGATGAGCAAGCAAACGACCGCCGCAAATCCAAACTGACCCACGGCCGAAAGCGCTCGATGGTTTTCCATGGACGATCTCCTTTCCCTGTGAGGGACTCAGTATAAGATACTAATCCGGAGTGGGGAATGCTGGAAGGCTCTTACGCGGGGTGGTTTCCGCATCAAGCGGCGGCGGCTCCTGCAAATTTGCTTGCCAGAACCAAACTCAAAGCTCCCATTAACGTCGGGTCTCCATTTAATGTAGAGCGAAGAATTCGCGCCGAAGGCACGTCGCGGCGAACACTGCGTTCTATTTTTTCCGTAAGGTCTTTTTCGATCAACGACCACGCTCGAGTTATCGCGCCGCCCACGATCACCGCTTCGGGGCTGAAGCCGACTACAAGGTTGGATATACCTATGCCGAGATAACGAGCAGTGTCTGTAAGAGCAAGTTTGGCTTCCTGCTCACCGGCCAAAGCCCGGTCGATTAATGACCCAAAGTCCGGCGCGCTGTCAGCTTGCTTTAACTTCTGATAGCGAGCGGTCGCCGCGCGCTCGGAGGCAAACGCTTCCCAACAGTCGTCGTTTCCGCATGAACAAAGTACCGGTGCATTGCTGCCAACAATCATATGACCAAATTCGCCTGCCGCCCCGCGTACGCCGCGATAAACCTGGCCATCAAAGATAATCCCGGTTCCTACTCCATCGGCGACCAGCACGAAGATGAAATCTCGCGCATCCCTGACTTCGGGTCGCCCGAACCATAACTCGGCGAGGGCGACAGCATTGGCATCGTTGTCTATGGTAACCGGCAGTCCCGTCGCCTGAGAGATCATTTCGCCGATTGGTAAGTCGCGCCACTTAAAATACGGCACGAAGATCACATTACCCGTTGCCGGAGTAACCAGCCCGGGAATGCTGATGCCGACTCCTTCAATTGAGCTCTGCTCAGACAACTTGCGGATAATTTCTATGATTCGGTTCACCGTTCGTTCGGGGACCGGATCAGTTGGGAAACTATCTTGTTGGACCACCGCTCCAGACAGGTCACTACTCGCGATAGTCGTGCGGGTGGGAGTGATATTAACGCCAATTGCAATAGCGCCAACTGTGCGCAATCGCAACAGAGTCGGCCTCCTGCCACCCGTTGACTTCCCTTCACCAACCTCTTCCACCAGCCCCTCGCCGGTGAGCGCTTCAACAATCTCGGAAATAGTAGAGCGTTGCAGCGCAGTCTCGCGCGCGATGGTGGCCCGCGATATCGGCTCCCTTTCGCGAACATAGTTGAGAACTATCTGCCGGTTAATATCGCGGATAGTGTGTGGGTTGGCGGCCTGAACTTTTCGCAGATCAATTCGTCGCACTTGCTTACCCTCTGTCCTAGATGAGTTTGAGCCTCAAAGGCTAAGCAGCCTGTTGGCGCCATCAAAGGAATGAGCACGGATCAATATTATAAAGGGCGACCGAAGTCAACGATTCTCCTTTGAAGGTGTTCTCCTTTGAAAAAAGAAAGGCCGGGCAAGCCAGCCATTTCTTGTCGATTTTGGGTGAACAGACGCTTAGGGAGCACGGACTAGGATCACATCCCAAGCCCAACGTCCGACCTGAGCACCGTGAACGTCGCTCACTTTTGCTCGCCAGCGAAACTTGTTACCGTGTTCATCGGTGCGCTTCGATTCTTTGTATTCAAGGTCTAGTACTGCGAGGCCAAGCTCGCTAAGCGTGTGTAACTCGGAAGGCTCGGATATACCGTTGTGGTTTGTATCTTGCCACAAAAGTAGCCATAAGAAGATCGGGTCTCTCCAGTCTATACTTCCATCGCCGTTACCGCCGTTTTCTAACTTGGCAAAGTCAGTACCAGTAGCGTCCCTTCGGATGTGGATAACAGGATTGGTGGGGGTGGACATCGATCTGCTCCGACACATTGCCAATGCTCTACGGGAAAAAGAGTTTCTTGAAAGCCTACGAACGTTACACCCGAATTGTTCCCTGCTAGCCCATTAGCTGCCTGCCAGGTCGCAAAGGCTTCCGCCATCGCACCTCTCTCGGTGTCATCAAAGTCATCTAGGTAAAAATAGACGGTCACCTCTGCATTTCGTTTGAAGGCGTTGAGTTCATTGACTCAGTGCAAGGTGCCTGAGCATTGGTGTGCACGGTTGTCCACGAGATGAAAACAACGATAGAACACAATCCCAGCAAAATGAACAAACTAACGGTGTGAGAACCCGCTTTCATGTTTATCTCCTAATTGGCGTTGGGACGGGCCAGCTTTTCTATCTGCTCTATCAGGTAAGATTCCTCCGCGCCTGCGTAGTCGCTAAACTTAGGTGTACCGGAATCAAGAGGAGTAACCTTGCCATTGCTAAGTTCGTAGCCTGTTAGTAAATCGAAGTCGTCGTCAACACGTTTCAGGAACAGCACGTATCGAGATCCTGGCTGCAACATTCCTTGGTCTGTGTCAACTACGGTTTTCTGATTTTTGCCTGTCGGATTCTGTGCAGACGTTAGTATCAAACCGACAGCGGCTATTAGAAACGCGACTGCCACAAGAATCATAGGAATTGACTTCTGCTGACTTCTCATTTCTGTAAGGAGTTTCTTTCTAGGGGAGGTCGTTGGCTATTAAGAGGAGGTGAACACGGCGAGCGTATGCACGGGGATATCGTTTGTCAATTTTTCCTGTCAAGTTCATTGCCGTGAAGCAGAAGAAGCCGATTCCGCTCTGCCGAAGTGGAGCACAACAGGGGCAATCATCTACCCAGCGATCTAACATCTGCTCACATACCGATGCCTTTTAGATGATAACGATCCGTATCGTAAAACCTCGATACGTCAACGATATCGATCCTTCCCAGCACCGTTGAAATGTCCACGAGCGACAGATCGCAAGCCGGTGCGACACCGCGAGACGACACCATCTTGCCGAAGTCGCCGTCAGCGACTGCGTCTGCGGCCCGCGCGCCGAATAATAACCCCATAATACGGTCGACCGGCGAAGGTGGACCACCACGTTGCGGGTGACCAAGAATTACCGAACGTGCCTCATAGGATGTATCACTCAAGATTCTTCGGGCCAGAACTTCAGCAATGCCCCCCAGGCGCGCGTGGCCGAAGGCGTCGTGGCGGTCGTCCATAATTATCAGCTCGCCATCCTCCGCGTAGGCGCCTTCAGCCACGACGATCACCGAGTAACGCGGATGTTGCGGATCGCGAGGATGCGAGGTTGAGTCGCCGAGCTTGTCTTTCAAGTGGCCGTAAATCTTCTCGTACCGAAACGGATGTTCGGGAATCAGGATGATGTCTGCCTGACCTGCGGCACCTGACCAAAGAGCAAGGTGGCCGGAGTGGCGACCCATAACTTCGATCACCTGAACCCAGCCGTGCGAACCAGCCGGCGTGCGTGACCTTTCGATCACTTCAGTTACGTTTCTTAACGCAGTGTCAAATCCAAGCGTGTAGTCTGTTCCCGAAAGATCTTTATCGATCGTCTTGGGAATGCCGACAATGGGCACCCCCGTCTGCGAAAGGCGGGCAGCGACGCCCAGCGTATCTTCACCCCCGCAAGCAACAATCGCATCGAGCCCGAGCCTTTCAATGTTGGCGATCACCTCAGATGACCTGTCAATTCGTTCGCCTAACTCGTTAGGTGTCTGGAAGGGATTGGTGCGCGATGAGCCGAGATTAGTTCCGCCATCGCGGTCCCAACGTCGCACAGTTGAACGCTCGAGCGGTACAACATCGAAAGGAGGGTTGAGCAAACTTAGCCAACCGTCGCTAAGGCCAACCGTTTGAATTCCACGATCAGAGGCCCGGTAAACCAAACCCTTAATAGCGGGATTAAGACCGGGCGCATCGCCGCCTCCGGTCAACACGCCGATGCGTTTTACTTTAGACATAGAAAACCAACGCTGCTCCTCAGGATGAAATTTGGAGAAGCAGTTTGTCTCAATCGCACGAAATCGCCAAACACGGTGAGCTTATAGAAGCATATTAAGATTATTCCACCCTCCAGACCAAAAGAGACTTGATAATCAACTACTCAGCCTGGGGGTAGTCTTCCAGCGCCGGTAAATGTCTAACGAAAAAGCAAGCCACAAGCCGCCCAAAAGGTATGCTCCGAGCGTATCGCTGGGCCAGTGCGCCAGCAAGTGCACACGCGAGAGTCCGATCAGGGCAACTGGAAGGACTGCGGACAAAAGCGCAAGGCGCTGAATGAGCGAGTGGCGAGGTAACAGAGCGTAAGCGAGAAAGAAGAGAAAGCCAAAATAGCATACATAAAAGGTAACGTGGCCGGAGGGAAAGCTATTACCGGAGTATTGAATGAAGATGTCGCCGGGTGGTAGCGCCGGACGCGGCCGGCCAATGAACATTTTGATCACCATGTTCATAATACCGCTGCCCCCGGTGCTCAGTAGAAGTCCGGCGGCTTCGGCTCGCAGTCGTGTGAGCAGAAACACGACACAGGTAAGACCCGCAATCGTGTGCGGTTTCTTACCGTCCCCCGCGATTGAGATGATACGCATCAAGCCACCGAAGCCCGGTAGCGAGATGCGTCGAATCATCTGCTGCACCGTTGCGTCCCAGCCAAAGTGCGCGTAAGAGTACGCGAAGAACGCAAGCGCAGCGAACGCCAGTAAGCCTGCACCATAAAACACTTCAGCCCGCCATAGCAGTCGCACAATACGTGCTCGCCGCCTCTCAGTTGACGGTGATGCTTCGGTTGGTAATTCCACGGGCTGCCACTGCTGATTACTCATACTTTCGGCCTTGCCTCAAAAGTCGGTTGCTGAATTCTTCTTTGTGCAACCTCTGTGTGCTCTGTGGCTCTGTGGTGGCTTTTTCGAGCGACAAGTTCACCACAGAGGCATAGAGAACGCAGAGGTTGCACAGAGAAGACAAGGGAGTTGCACTTTTGGGCAAAGCACATACTTTCCTGAATCCGTGCCGAACAATCCAGATCAAGCGAAGGCACTGGGCCCGCTAGTGGGCAATGATGCAGTTCCCCGAATCAATTACAGAACCCAGTTCTGTAACTGGTTTTTAACTAAAGCGCATCAGTAGACGCTCATTCGTGGCCGCCTAACTCAGCGATCAAACGCATTGCCGGCGCACTCACAAAGACCTGGGCATGAAACCGCCGGCCCCATGACAGCGGTGTGACGTGGCGATACTCATAAAGTGTTTCCACATCGTACTTCGGACCATAACCGGGGTGAAGTTTCTTCCGCAACGAGGCGCGCACGTTTGGATTGGCGCCGTGGTCCAACAACAACTTCGTAAATGGCGCTAGCTTTTCCGCCGGCGTCATCTCGAGTTGTTTTGAATCCCCTCCGTAGTTCATCCAGAAATTCGGCTGGGACACCACGGATGCGAAGAGTGCTGTGTGACCGCCGAAGCCATCGGCATCAAGCGCCGCCCTGGCGTCTACGTCCATGCCTCGCTCGAGCAGCCAGCGCGCGATTTCCATCTCATCGTAGTCAATACACATGTGTAAAAGTGTAGTCCCCTTCAACGGGGTACCCTGAGTTGCGAGAACTTCGTCATGACATCCCAACTCCGGTGGATAAATCTCCTCGTGCGTGAACGTCTTTTGTAAAAGCTGAGGGTCGCGGCGCAAATGTTCTTCAAGAAGATCGATACGTCCGCGATGCAACGCCATCGTTGGCGTGTCAGGCAGCTCAAGCCCACGCTGCACATAAAGCTCGAGAATCTCGTGTTTTGCCGATGGCTTGCGGCTGTCCGTCTCGAGCACCACATGGACCGGCGCCAATCGCTTGCCGTTCGCATCACAAACCTCCGCGCCAAACTCCAACATGAGGGCCGTGCCCGTCGAGCTCAGCGTGTAGGCCGGTCCATCGAGGGCGCCCTCTGGTGGTAGTGGTGAACCCATTATCTCGTGCAACATCCGCGCGGTGTCGATCTTACTTTGAAGCGTCGCGCGATCGATCGCCAAAACGAGATCGGTTGCACCGAGCTGGTGAAGCATTTTGATAATCTGGTTGCGTCCGAGGTTTGCTGCATAGCTCATCGGGGGTCCCCAATTGCTTTTGCGTATCGTGGCGGATTCATGTAGCAGGTTGGGGTTCTTCACAACCAGCTCGCGGACTACTTCAATATCGTCACGCCAGATCGCGTCGATGAGTCTGCAAGCCTGAACCAGCCGCGGCCAGCTGGGAGCTTCGTAACTGCGGGCGAGTGCGAGCTGCGCGTCCGCTAGTTTGGCCTGATCAGGTGCAATGGGTTTAGGGTGATACTGGTCGAACTCTTCAATGGCAGACGGATCGCCGCGACGAATTCCGCGGAGCAAATCCTTTGCCTGGTGCTTTAGTTGATCGAGATTTGGACGAACGGGAAGACGGCGGGTGGGACGAATTTGATCATCAGACATACGAGCCTCCTTTGGTCATGCCCGTGGTCCGCTTCGCAGGGCGAAAGGAGGTTCGCCATCGGAACCTTTGATTGATCTAAAAGGTCAGGTGGACTCAGTCCTGCCCGCGGACGAGGTGGCGCCCTGCACGCCGCGGGGAGGATAGCGCTGACGCCGAGAAGGATCAAGACGACATCGGCAGATTACGCGGGCTCCCCTAGTCCCTTATCCAAGCGAAGAAAAGAACCGATCCGCGAAAACACTAAAGACACCAACGATATTTCGTATTGGTTCGTGTGGTTTCGGGACAGTGTCTGGGCGGTTCCTTCCGTTTTAATACCTGGTTAATCTGCGTATTCAAAAATAATCTATGCCAATGTCGATTTGAGCGCTGTCGTACGTCGTAGTGTTGAAAAGCAAGTTTCAATCCTGGACTAAGCCGAAAAAAGGAGAGCATTGCGATGAAATACATGCTGCTGATTTATCACGCAGAACAGGCATGGGAGGGACTTACCGAAGACGAGCGGCAAAAGATGTATGCCGAGTACCGCGGGTTTACACAGGAGATCATGGCGAGTGGTCATTACGTTTCGGGTTCCGAATTGCACCCGGTGTCCACGGCAACCAGCGTCAGAGTGCGCGATGGTCAACAGCTCGCAACCGATGGGCCGTTTGCCGAAACGAAAGAACAACTCGGCGGTTACTACCTGATTGAGGCCGCGAACCTCGACGATGCAATCGGGATTGCGGCGCGGATTCCATCCGCACGCGTCGGTACCATCGAGGTGCGTCCGTTGTCTGAGTCTGCAGAGCCCGCCACCGCGTAACGTTGTAGGGGTGGCACCTCCGTGGCCACCCAACCTCCCGCCTTCTCACAGTCGAGACACACCGTAACCAAAACGAAGGGGGTGGCCACGGA
>DASQKG010000441.1:0-11092 GCA_035630655.1 Pyrinomonadaceae bacterium | reverse complement strand
TTCAGAGTTGCGAAGAATCTCTTGGAACGTCTTGAACCCAGGGTTTCAAAGCCAACCCTGGGCTGGAATTCGCGAACGCTTTCAGCGTTATTGGTCGTACCTGAGTTTTCACACACTCTCTACCGCTTCCGGTTCTGATTTGCTCGGCTTCGCCGACTGTTTATGCAAAGCCAGGCATCGTCAATTATCCTTGGTTGGCCACCGTGCTAACGTCCATTTCCCGTTGCAGCTGAGCGCTTATAGAATAAGGTATGAAGTTTCAAGGTGTTCGGGCTAACAAGGTTCATCGGAACAGCAGCGTTTGCCGCAGGTTTATTACCGCGAGTTTGTTCTCCTGCCTCTTTGCTTTTACTTCAGTACCAGTGTTCGCTCAGGCCGGCACTTTCGGCGGTAACGCTCAGCACACCTCCAGCTATGTTGCCACCGCCCAGAACCTGAACACGATTAAGTGGACCACCAGCATCGACTTTAATAATACCGGCGCTCTCACCCATTATGGTTCACCTCTCATAACCGCAGCCAATACGATCCTCGTTCCGGTTAAGACCGCCGGTAACGGCTTCAGGGTAGACGCTTTTAACGGCGCTACAGGCTCACTAAAGTATGTAAGCAGCACCGACTATATTCTTCCCGCGCATAATTGGATTCCGGTCTACAACCCTTGCATAGCGACTGGCTCGTTTGGTACGCGAATGTACTATGCCGGCGCCGGCGGCACTATTTGGCACATCGATAATCCCGACTCAAACACGCCGGGGACGCCTGTGAGGCATGTGTTCTACGCTTCCCTAGACGCCTACAATGCTAACGCCGCCGCGTATAACAGCACCATCTTTGTTAACAGTCCGATTACCGCCGATGCGGCAGGGAATATCTATTTCGGTTTCCGCGTTCAGGGAACTGCTCCCGCACCTCTCAACACGACTCAGAGTGGAATCGCGCGGATAGATACCAGCGGAAACGGAACATTCGTTCTTGCGGGCTCGGCCGCCAATGACCCCGCCATTAACCGAGTCAGCCATAACATCGCGCCTGCGTTAAGCAATGACGGAAACACTCTTTATGTAGTTGTTAAGTGGTCCACCGACTCAAACTACGGTTACTTGCTGGGTTTGGATCCGACAACTCTGACAACGAAGTTTTCAGTGTTTCTCAGAGACCCGCGCAACGGCAACCCGGCGGCAATCAGCGACAACGGCACGGCCTCTCCCATGGTTGCGCCGGACGGCGACGTTTATTTCGGAGTGCTCGGCAATCCGAACAATGGCTCGCGCGGTTTTCTTTTGCGCTTCAGCGGAGATCTGTCAGTGGTCAAAACTCCAGGCGCTTTCGGCTGGGACTATACGCCCGGAATCGTGCCGGCTTCATCAGTGCCATCCTACACAGGGACTTCCTCGTATTTATTGTTCTGCAAGTACAACGACTATCCGTTCGGCGACGGAAATGGGGTTAACAGGGTGGCGATACTCGACCCCAACGCCACGCAAATCGATCCACACTCATCGGCGCCGGGATTGGTTGAGATGAGGGAGGTGTTGACGGTAATAGCTCCCACGCCCGATCCGGACGTGAATCCGGCCATCTTTCCCAATGCAGCGAAGGAGTGGTGTATCAATGCGCCGGCGGTCAATCCTGCAACCAAAAGCGTCTTCTTCACCAGCGAAGACGGCCGCAGTTATCGCTGGAACCTGGAAACGAACACTTTGGATCAAGCCTTAGTGCTGTCTCAGGGAATCAGCGAGCCTTACGTCCCAACTGTTATCGGTCCAGACGGCACGGTGTATACGCTGAACGGAGGGACCTTGTTTGCGATGGGGAATGTTCCCGGCATCAACGTGAGCATTCGTTCGTCATCGCCCGACCTACGCAACACGGTTGTTGGAAGCTCAATTACATTTACAGCCACGGTGACAGGCTCGCCGGCTGCGCCGGGCGGCACCGTAATCTTTACAGATCTTACCTACAACGGATTAACACTTGTCAGCACCACCCTGGCTTCCAACGTCCCTCTCAATTCCAACGGAGAAGCATCAATCACCACGTCATCCCTGGCGGCAGGCGGAGGTTTTCGCGGCAACCACTTCATCACGGCTGCCTACAGCGGTGACTCAAGTCACGCTGCATCCTCGGTGATGATGTTGCAAAAGGTTCATGCCAACGCGTCGACCACCGTGGTATCTGCGTCTCCTAATCCGTCCAGCCTTGGGCAGCCGGTGTCATTTACCGCAACCGTATCATCTATTTCCTCTGGTGCAGGAACGCCGTCCGGTATGGTCACATTTCAGGACGGCGCAGTAGTTATCGGACAAGTTCCACTTAACTCGAGCGGCATCGCGTCAATCACGAGATCAAACCTGACCCCTGGAAGCCACGGCATTGTGGCGACCTACACTTCGGACACGCAGTTTGCAGCAAGCGAAGCAAACGTGGTCCACATTGTTCAGAATGGAACATCGACGACGGTCGCTTCCTCTCCGAACCCTTCTACTTTCGGACAACCGGTCATGTTTACAGCGACTATCATCGCGGCAAACGCGGCACCCGGGATCCCCTCGGGTTCGGTTACATTCAGAGAAGGCTCCACTACATTAACCACTCTTCAGCTCGACCTTACTGGGCGTGCGTCGTTTAGCACGTCTTCCCTCAGCTTTGGAAGTCATATCATCACGTCCGATTTTATTGGAACCAATGGTTGGCTAAACAGTTCCGGGATGGTGACGCAGGTTGTCCAGGATGGCCCACTGCTTTTGACTGAAGAAATTACTCAGCGGGCTATTGCGCTGGATCTGGTGACGCAGACGAGCGATCCGTTCACGCTGACCAACCAATACAACTTGAGCCTTGATTTGCGCAGACGCGTCTCACTCTTCGTCTGGCGGCTTGGACTTTTGCCGAGCGACAATGCATCAAGTGTGAGTGTAGTGGCAGAGGATGATCAAGGCCGTATCTACAACCTTTCGGTTGAGTCCGTAAGTGCCTTACCAGCGCTGGCCGGCGTGACACAGGTTGTCGTCAGATTGCCGGACAGCGTCGTGGGCGCGCCCAGAGATTTGTGGTTAAGGGTCAGTCTGCGCGGGCCTTCCAGCAATCGTGGCCTCATTCCTTTGAGGCAAGCTGATCAACGAAATCAAACTAGTTTTCCGATAGTTGGACCACCAGCATCTCCAATTGTAGCTTTGCGCCTTTGGGACCGCCTCCGCCTTGTGAAGTTTTGATGGCCAGGTCAGCGTCGGCAATAAGCTTGATGCCGCGGGAGATCTTGGAGGCGTCGCTTCGTTGGAGAGTGTTCATGAAGGCGTCGCGCTTTGAAGGTGGACCGTAAATCAAACGATAAACTTCGTCACGCCTGCCCCGGTTGAGCAGTTCCTTGGCCACTGCCAGACGATGGTAGTTGCCGGCAATCAAACCCAACAGCATCACTGGCGCGACGTCATCCTCCAGCAGGCGATGCAATGTTTCCAGAGCGCGGCGCCGATCGCCCGCGATGAGCTGATCTCCCAAATCGAAATTCGAAAGTTCACGCGAGCGGCCGATTAACTGGTCGACCATCTGGGTAGTGATCTGTTTAGTTTCGAGGGCAGCGGCTGCGAGTTTGTCGACTTCGGATGAAAGCGTTTGCAGATTGCAGCCGACCAGCCTGACGATGTCAATCAACACTCGATCGTCGGCGTTGATCTTCAATTCCTTCAGCCTCGTTCGCGCCCACGCTTTGGCTTCCGCGTCTTTTACAACGGCGAATTCCACGACAGTGCACTCTTTAAGCAGCGACTTGGTGAGCTTCTTGCGCTTGTCGAGATCGTCTGCCACAAAGATTGCCACCGTTGAATCAACCGGCCGGCTGAGATAGTTGACGAGAATATCTTCTTCAGCCTCGCGCACCTTCGCAAAGTCCTTGACCTTCACGACGCGGCGTTCAGACATCATCGGCAGTTGCTCCGCAGCGGCGACAGCGGCCATGGCTGAGTCGGACAATAAACTAAAAGAGGATTCATTAAACTCGCGCAGGAGTGTGCCCATCAGCGCGGCGTCGGCGATGCTGCGCGCTGCCACGTCACGAAGATACGTTTCACAACCAACCAGAAGATAGAGAGGCGCGATTTTACCGGCCTTCAGAGAACGCTCGAGTTCCGTGCGGGTGAGGCTGCTCATTTGCTGGGCTGAATGGCGTTGGTCAATGTGGAGACAATACTCTCGGCAAAACTGCGGGCCATGCGTTGCACGGCCGGATCTTCCTCGTTGAAGAAGTTGCGAGGGTCGTTGGCAAATTCATACTCGCCGCGGAAGACGAAGTTCTGATTATCGTAGAGCACGCGGTTTTCAGTCTGATCGCGCACGGTCACCGCTGCATAGATCGTCACCTCGAATACACGCGCTCGCCCGCGATCGTCGAGCAACACGCCGGAGTAAGTGAAGTTCTTGATTACGCCTTCAATCACCGCATCGGCGCCTTCGCGATCACCCTGCACCTTTAACCCGCGCCCACGCCTGATGAGTTCGTTAATCACGGCATCCGCAAAGCGCGACCCGATCTTGTATCGCAGCGCCTGGTTTTCAAACGCCGGCACCGCAACCGTTTTGATCCGCGAGGGCAGTTGGTTCTTCGTCACCGGCTTGTAGCACTCAGCGAAGCCGCAGACGACTAGCAGCATTACCGAAAGTGCTGACAATCGAAACGTGAGCGCAGACCAGCGAAGAGTCTTTGTCATCGAGTTAATTTTCATTAGCTTATTGTGAACTGGATAGAGATTCTCTCGCAGAGTTTCCCTGCGCGCAAATCAAGGCATAGTCCTCAACAAAGAGCGCCTCCTTGGAGTGCGCCGCCTTGTCGGCGCTTTGGCCCGTGGCGGCTTGGCGCCACGCTGTCGCCATAGATGCCGGCGCGATTACAGAGCGCCGACGCCTCGGCGTATCGCCGGATGCTGAAAGCCCCTTGGCACATGAAGTCAGTACCACCTCGCGGTAGCGGATGGGTCGCGTCATTTCATTGCCCCGAGCCCTCAATGCCGCCGCGTACTCATACTCTTGACTTCACACGACCCAACGCGATAAAAGCCGAAGCACATCCCAATGAGAAGGAGCACCCTCATGAGCGAGGAAAACAAAGCCATCGTTCGTCAAGCCTACGACAACTTCAAGGCCGGCAGAATCGATAAGCTGCTCGAACTCATGTCCGACGACATCGATTGGACATTGCCGGAAGTGGAAGGCATACCCTTCGGCGGGAAGCGAAGCGGACTTAAAAGCGTCGGTGAGTTCTTCGTCATTGTTAACAACTCCCAGGAGTCCCTTAGCTTTGAACCACGCGAAGTAATCGCCGAAGGCGACAAGGTCGTCGCACTCGGAACCTACACCTGGCGCGTCAGATCCACCAAGCGCGAGTTCACCGGCGACTTCGCCCACGCCTGGACTTTCCGCGACGGCAAGGTTATCCGTTTCCACGAGTACACAGACACTGCCGCCCTCGCCAATGCTTACCAAAAAGCTGCGAGCGCCTAGGGAAGCTGTCTAGTTAACCTGAACTTTACCTGACCCATTCATTCGGCTAAACCGTTGACAGTCACGGCTGCTCAATGTGTTTGCTATACTCCGGACCTTGCGAAGACTCACAATGCATTAACCAAAAGCAATGCCTGACTCACCGACAATCAAGACGGCAATGATCAGCAGTACAGCGGTGGACCTCCCGGAACACCGGAAGCAAGTTATTGATGCCTGTCTGCGACAGGGGTTTTTCCCAATTGCGATGGAGCATCTGCCGGCCCGAGATTCAGACGCCATTCGCGTCTCGATGGAGATGGTGGACAAGGCAGACATTTATATTGGCATATACGCCTGGCGCTACGGGCACATCCCAGACGGGTACGACATTTCGATCACCGAGATGGAGTTTAACCAGGCCCTTGAGAAGAAGATTCCTCTCCTGGTTTTCTTAATCCACAAGGATCACACACTCACCATTGAAATGGTCGAAGCAGACAAGGGCGCACAAGAGAAACTAAACAAGCTAAAGGATCGCGCGAGCCAGGGACGCGGCCGCCAACAGTTTCAGTCGCCAGTGGAATTGCGCAGTCATGTCATCCAATCTCTTTCTGCGCTGCTGAAAGAAGAAGAGAAGGAGAGGGATCAGGAGCGTCCCCCGAGCTTTCACCCACCCAACATTATTCCCAAGGCACCTGAGCCTTACATCGCGCATCCCTATTCGCTGCTCCAAACCGCTCAGGTTGTCGGACGCCAGACCGAATTAAACCTACTCACGGATTGGGTCACGACGAATAAAGAAGTGCCTGCTGGCGTACGGCTATTCAACGTGGTGGCAATCGGCGGCATGGGGAAAAGTGCACTCACTTGGAAATGGTTCAACGACATCGCGCCCAATGAACTGCCAAACCAGGCCGGGTGGATGTGGTGGAGTTTTTATGAAAGCGACGCGCACTACGAGAACTTCATTATCCGCGCTCTCGCTTACACTTCAGGACAAAGCGAAAAAGCCGTTCGCGAACTGAAGGCCCCCGACCGCGAAGATCAACTCTTACGCTTACTTGACGAACAGCCGTTCGTGTTTGTGCTTGACGGCCTTGAGCGCATCCTCCTCGCCTACTCTCGAATGGACGCATCGCAGATGCTCGACGACGATCTCGATGAGCGCACAGCTAACTGGGTCGCGCGGGCCGCTGGCCTCCCAGAGAGTGCAGGAGAATCCTTCATCGGCAAACACCAACTGCGGATGAGCACGGACCATCGGGCGGGTCAGTTCCTGCGCCGACTCGCGCGAGTGCAAGCTTCGCGCGTGGTAATCAGCACCCGGCTCTACCCTGCGGAACTCCAAATGGACACCGGCGACCCTGTGCCCGGCTGTTTCGCCTTGTTCCTGCCCGGATTGACCGACGATGATTCACTTAACCTCTGGCGCGAGTTCAAGGTGAGTGGTTCGCGCGACGAGTTGCTACCGCTTTTCCGATCGTTTGGCAACTACCCCCTACTGGTGCGCGCCTTGGCGGGCGAAGTGGCGGGCTACCGGCCGGCCCCGCGGGATTTCGACCGGTGGCGAGCAGACAATCCCGGCTTCAATCCCGCCGCACAGCTCGACCTGAAAAACGCCAAGACCCATGTGTTGGAGTACGCCTTGCGCGGCTTGGGCGAGACGCAGCGCCAAGTGCTCCACACTCTCGCCGCCTTTCGGATGCCCGCGACCTGGGACACGCTGCGGGCGCTGTTGGTCGAACCACCCGGTCGCGCCGAGTGGCCGCTTGACGTTGAGTCCCCCAAGAAAAAGGGGAAGACACAGGGGCGTCGCCCCGTCAAACAAAAGAAAAAACTATTCACCGATGATCTAGCGCTGGATCCTGTGCTCACAGAACTAGAGGATCGCGGATTGATGGGTTGGGACAAGCTGGCCAACCGTTATGACCTACATCCGATCGTGCGTGGCGTGGTCTGGACGGCGCTCGCCCCGAAGGCGCAACGGGCCTTCTACAGCGAATTACACACTTACTTCGAAGCCGCACCCCGCCCGCCGGCGTGGGACGAAGTCGAACACCTCGAAGACCTAACTCTTGTTGTGGAACTGTTCGACAAGCTAATCGGCCTTGAGCGTTATGAAGATGCCGCCGTCATCTTCCGCGACCATCTGAGTTATGCCACGCAGTATCGACTGACCGCGGGTCGGCTACTAGTGGAACTCTTGGAGCGCCTTTTCCCCGACGGCGTGAATTCGCCTCCCCGATTGGGAGAAGCGAGGGCTCAGAGCTATACGCTCAATGCGCTGGGAATAGGCTACGCTTTAGACGGCGAACCGGGCCGGGCCGCATTGTTCTTTCGCAGAGCTGCAGAAATTGATGAGCGGGAACAAGACGCACAAGGCTTGGCTCTGAAGCTCTGCAACCTCTCGGATGCACGCTCGCGTGGCGGCCAACTCCGATACGCTGAAACTGCAAGCCGTCGAGCGCTCAGAATTAATCAGGAACTTAAGAGTCGATTCGAGGAAGCCCGCAGTTTACAGGAACTCGGAAATGTTCTGGTTGCACGAGACGAGTCCTTTGAGGCGCTGCTTGCCCTGCACCGAGCGCTAGCCATCTGGGGCGCACAGGGAAATGAGTCGGGCAAGAGTGTTACCACAAGTAGCCTTGCCCAGCGGGAGCTTTGGCATGGGCGTCAGGCGGAGGCTCGGCAGCTTGCCCAGCAGGCTTGGGGGCATGCGAACCATCAACGAGTCGAGGCCCTCTTTATTCTCGCCGCCCGATTGCAAGGCGCGGTGGCCTTGGGTCTCGGTGACCTAGCCACCGCTGAAGAACGCCTGCACCACACCCTGAGTCGCGCACGAGCCGCTAAGCTTGTTGAAGAAGAACTCCCCGCCTTGATCGCGCTGGCCGAGTTGCACCGGCAGCGCCAGCTGTACCACCTCGCGCGCGAATTGCTCGAACAGGTCTGGTTGCCCGCCGAGCGTGGGCCGTATCCGCTGCTTCATGCGGACGCGCGGAATGTGCTCGCGCACATCGAGCGCGATGAGGGTCATCGTGACGCTGCCATCGCTGCCGCTACGCGCGCCTACGAGCTCGCTTGGTGCGACGGTCCACCTTACGCTTACCACTACGGTCTCATCAACGCGAAGACACACCTCGCCGCACTCGGCGCGCCGGAGCCGCAGCTTCCGCCTTTTGACGAATCAAGGTTTGAACCAATGCCCGACGTGGAACTGAATCCTAAAGATGAGTTCTGGGCCGATCCTGACAATCTGGATTCGGACACCTGAACAGCTAGCATGTTTCTGATCGTGTACGCGGTTGTGTTAAGACCAGCGCCGCCCTTGGCTCCGTAGGAGTCGAATGTTTAGATATCGGTGTAACTAGACGATTGGCGCTCCGTAGGTGCGCAATGTCCTGCGGGAATTGTCTGAGACGCGATCAAAGGTTGCGCTCCTACAGAGCGCCGGGTTGTTGGCGGCGATGGTTCTATAAACATTAGGTCCCTAACGGGACCGGTTGCGCTAAATGAAGCGCCCTTCCTGACGGTCGGGCTACTGGCCCGAATTGATGGCGGCTGCTGTTCGCACCGTTTCAATGGCCGCCTTCACATCATGGACACGTACGATGTGAGCGCCTCTTAAAACGGAGGCGGTGACTGAGGCCATTGTGCCGTGTAGGCGTTGGTCGGCGGGGGCGGGGTTGCCGTCGGCGTCGGCGAGGATGCGGCCGATGAAGGACTTTCGCGAGGTGCCAATCAATAGAGGGTAATCAGGGAAAGCGGCGATGAGTTGATCGAGCTTGGCGATCAGTTCGATGTTCTGTTCCTGACTCTTCCCGAAGCCGATACCCGGGTCGATGACTATTGATTCCGGCTTCACGCCGCGGCGTTCGGCCATGTGAATCGAGCTTCGCAGACTCCGCGATACCTCACTGATTATGTCTTGCACTGGCGGCAGCTTATGCATGGTTGCCGGCGTTCCACGCGAATGCATCAAGATCAAGCCCGCACCGCCCCGAGCCGCCTCATCAGCAACGTGAAAATCAAAACGCAATGCAGAGATATCGTTGACGATTGCCGCGCCCGCATCGAGTGCGGCACGGGCGACTTCGGATTTTGTTGTATCAACGGAGATAGGAATGTGCGAACGTTTGGCGAGTTCTTCAATCACCGGCACAACTCTTTGAATTTCTTCTTCCGCGGTTACCGGTTCACCGCCCGGGCGTGTTGATTCACCGCCGATGTCGATGATGTCGGCGCCTTCAGCGATCATTTGTTCGGCGTGTGCGATGGCTTTATCGAAAGAAAGGAATTGATTGCCGTCGCTGAAGCTATCGGGTGTGACATTGAGCACGCCCATGATGAGCGTACGTTCGCCAATGGGAAGTGTGCGGCCGCTTGCGATGCGCCAAGTGCGATTCATGCGGCCATAATAAGACAAAACAATCTCTGTGCAACCTCCGTGTACTCTGTGTCTCTGTGGTGAATCTTCTTAGCCAAACCCTTACCACGGAGACACAGAGAACACGGAGGTTACACAGAGAAATTAAAAAGGGAACAGGGTGATTACCCTGCTCCCTTTTGACTTACGTTCGACAGACAGGAATGTCTGTCTTACTTAAGCCGGTGCCGGATTGCCTCCGGTGATTGGTGGCAGGATGGGCTTCAGTGGTTTCACTGAAGGTTCCTTCAACTGCGGCCGACCATCGTCTCCAGGATCGGCGCCGGGTTCAGCGTCATCCAGCGGAAGGCCGGCAACGATACGACGAATCTCAACGCCGTCGAGCGTCTCACGCTCAAGCAGGCATTCAGACAAACGCACCATGGTGTCGCGGTTTTCCTCAATTATGGCTTTCGCCCGTTCGTATTGAGCGGTCACGATCTTCTTGACCTGCTGATCAATCTTGATCGCAGTCTCTTCCGAGAAGTCGCGGTGCTGAGCAATCTCGCGTCCGAGGAATATCTGCTCTTCCTTCTTACCAAAGGTCAGAGGCCCCATCTCCGACATGCCGTACTCACAAACCATCGCCCGCGCTAATTCGGTCGCGCGTTCAATGTCGTTGGAAGCACCGGTGGTGATACTGCCAAGGAATGTGTCCTCAGCAATTCGTCCACCCATCAGAATCGCAATCTGGCCCAGCAGATACTCTTCACTGTAATTGTGTCGATCGCCTTCCGGCAGTTGCTGAGTAACACCCAACGCCATACCCCGCGGAATGATCGTCACCTTGTGCACCGGATCCGCATTGGGGACTTTTAAACCCACCAGCGTATGACCAGCTTCGTGATAGGCAGTGACACGCTTCTCCTCATTGGAGATCACCATGCTCTTGCGTTCGGCGCCCATCAGGACCTTGTCCTTAGCCAACTCAAAGTCGGCCATGGCAACCAGCTTCTTGTTGTAGCGCGCTGCATTCAAGGCGGCTTCGTTTACAAGATTGGCCAGGTCGGCGCCGGTAAAGCCAGGTGTGCCACGCGCAATCACGCTGATGTCAACGTCTTCACCAAGCGGAATTTTCCGTGTATGGACCTTAAGGATTCCTTCACGGCCGCGAACGTCAGGCCGCGACACCACAACTCGCCGATCAAATCGCCCGGGTCGTAGCAAGGCAGGATCCAACACGTCCGGACG
>DASQKG010000440.1:0-2462 GCA_035630655.1 Pyrinomonadaceae bacterium | reverse complement strand
TCTCTCAGTGGGCGCTTGGCTACGATCACGGGAAAAGATGTGCGGTTGAGTTTCGCAATCGATGAGACTCTTATTGGAGGGATGGTTACGCGAATTGGCTCGACAGTGTATGACGGGTCAATCCGTAATCAGTTGCGACAGTTGGAACTAAAACTCGCGGGCAAATAGCAGTAACGCCCGCACGGGCGCCGGCAGACGAACGAAGTTCGAGGAAACACAATGGAACCGATTAGGGCAGACGAGATCAATGAAATAATTCGAAAGCAGATTGAGAATTTCGAAGTCGGAGTAACCGTGATGGAAGTGGGCACGGTTATCAAGGTCGGCGATGGGATTGCCGAGATCCACGGTCTCGAAAAGGTGATGGCCGGAGAGTTGATTGAGTTTCCTCATGATGTCCGGGGGCTGGCCCTGAATCTTGAAGAGGACAAGGTAGGTGCGGTGTTGTTTGGTGACTTCCAGACGATAAAAGAAGGTGACGTGGTGAAGCGCACCGGCCGCATTATGCAGGTCCCCGTCGGCGATGCTCTGATTGGTCGGGTGGTAGACGCTCTTGGTATCCCCATCGATGATGGTGGGCCTCTGGTGACGAACACTTACAATCCCATTGAACGCGTCGCCCCAGGTGTTGTGGATCGCCAGCCGGTAAAAGAGCCTTTACAGACAGGGCTGAAGGCCATTGATGCAATGGTTCCTATCGGTCGCGGACAGCGCGAACTGATCATTGGAGACCGTCAAACCGGCAAGACTGCCGTTGCGGTTGACACTATCATCAATCAGAAGGGCAAAGATGTAATTTGCATTTATGTGGCAATCGGACAAAAGGCGTCGACCGTTGCCCAGGTAGTTAAAACGCTGCAAGACTTTGGCGCCATGGAGTACACGACGGTGGTGAAGGCCACCGCATCAGACCCGGCGGCCATGCAATTTCTCGCGCCTTACTCAGGTGCCGCCATGGGGGAGTTTTTCCGCGACAACGGTAGGCACGCTCTGACAATTTACGATGATCTTTCCAAGCAGGCTGCCGCTTATCGTGAAATTTCGCTGCTGCTTCGACGCCCCCCTGGGCGCGAGGCTTACCCCGGAGACGTCTTTTATCTTCACTCGCGGCTGCTCGAGCGGGCTGCGAAGTTGGCTGATTCAAAGGGAGGCGGTTCTTTGACGAGCCTGCCGATCATCGAAACCCAAGCGGGCGACATTTCGGCGTACATTCCCACCAACGTGATTTCAATTACGGACGGACAAATATTCCTCGAGGCGGACCTTTTCAATAGCGGTATTCGCCCCGCCATCAACGTCGGCAATAGCGTTTCGCGCGTGGGTGGTTCAGCTCAAATCAAGGCCATGAAACAGGTGGCCGGAACGCTGCGCATTGATCTCGCGCAGTTTAGAGAGTTACAAGCGTTTGCTCAGTTTGGTTCTGATCTGGATAGGGCCACTCAAGCACAACTCGCGCGAGGCCAGCGCTTGGTCGAAATATTGAAACAGCCGCAGTACCGACCGATGCCGATCGAGAGTCAGGTTCTTGCGATCTGGGCTGCGAGTAATGGTTTTACCGACGACGTTCCGGTTGAGGACGTGCGTAACTTTGAAGCGGCACTCCTCAAGTTCGCTGAGAATTCTCATCCAGGTCTCTTGCAGAGCATTCGCGAGAAGAAAAACTTGACCGACGAAATCAAATCAGATCTCCAACAGGCCCTGAAGGACTTTAAGGACATCTGGGTTGAAAGGGCTAGCGATAGTGGATCCGGTGCAGGGCTTGATGGTGTTACTGCTCCGGCTCCGGCATCAGATCTAACACCGGTTGGAGCGTAGTTCACTAGACCCACCAATTGCTAAGCTATGCCGAATCTCCTGGACATTCGACGTCGTATTAAGTCGGTTAAGAACACGCAACAGATCACCAAGGCCATGAAGATGGTCTCGGCGGCGAAACTCAAGCGTGCGCAGGATCGCGTTGTAACAGCGCGTCCCTACGCGAACAAAATGATGGAGGTGCTTGGTGAGCTGGCCGGCAGAACCGATGAAAGCTTCCGTCATCCACTACTGGACGCGCGAGGCGACGAGCGGTACCTGTTGGTGTTGATTACTGCGGACAAAGGATTGTGCGGAGCGTTTAATACAAATCTAATCAAAGCAGCCCAAACTTTCATTCGCGACCATTCCGATAAGCATGTTGAGATCCTGGCTGTGGGGCGTAAGGGACGAGATTTTTTCCGTCGTCGAGGCGCATCGCTGGCCGGCGAATACGTTGGGCTCACTGGTAAAGGCCGAGTCGACCTTTCTGAGGCGTTGGACGTGGCCCGCGACGTGATCAAACGCTTTACGGAAAACGAGGAGATCGACAAAGCGTTCATAATCTACAGTGAATTTAGATCGGTTATCCAGCAGCGAGTGGTGGTAGAGCAACTCTTGCCTGTGTCGCGTGCGGTTTCGAACAGTGAAGAGACAGGCACTCCTGG
>DASQKG010000439.1:0-6350 GCA_035630655.1 Pyrinomonadaceae bacterium | reverse complement strand
CGCGCTCCGCCATCTTGATCACCACGCGGCCCTGCACCGTCCCATTCCTGAGCCGGTCAAACACCGAATTGATCTCCTCAAGCGGCTGGGTTTCAATAATCGCCTTCACCTTTCCGTCGGCGGCAAACTGCAAAGCTTCCTGCATGTCTTTACGTGTGCCTACAATCGATCCGCGAATCGTCAGCCGCTTCAACACGACGTCGAAGATTGAGACTGGAAAATCGCCGGGCGGTAGTCCGTTCAAGACGCAAGTGCCGCCGCGTCGCAGCATGTTCACGCCCTGTTGGAAAGCGATGGGCGAGACGGCGGTAATCAAAACGCCGTGAGCGCCACCGGTTGCCGCTTGAATCCTGGCGACCGGATCTTCCGTCCTGGCGTTCACTGTTAATTCCGCGCCGAGTTCACGCGCAAGCGTTAATTTTTCGTCAGCCACGTCTACCGCCGCGACCTTGAGACCCATTGCTTTTGCATACTGCACCGCCAGATGGCCCAGGCCGCCAACGCCCGAAATGACAATCCAGTCTCCCGGCTTCGTGTCAGTCTCCTTGATTCCCTTGTAGGTAGTGACACCCGCGCAAAGCAGCGGCGCCGCCTCGATGAAATCCAAACCTTCAGGCAGACGCGCGACGTAGGCGGCCGGCGCGAGCACGTAAGGCGCGAAGCCACCGTCGACCGAGTAGCCGGTGTTCTGCTGCGACTCGCACAACGTTTCCCAGCCCGTCAGGCAAAATTCACATTCGCCGCAGGCGCTGTGCAGCCAGGGCACGCCAACTCGGTCGCCCTTCTTCAGGGAGGTAACTCCAGCGCCGAGCTCGTCAACATAGCCGACCGCTTCGTGGCCGGGGATAAACGGTAAATTCGGTTTCACCGGCCAGTCGCCGTCGGCGGCATGCAGGTCGGTGTGGCAAACGCCATTCGCCATCACGAGCACGCGAACCTGGCCGGGTCCGGGCGTGGGCACGGCAACCTCTTCAATTTTCAGCGGCGCGCCAAATTCATGGACTACCGCGGCGGTCATTCTTTGCGACATCTCTTTCGATTCCTTTCTAAGTGAAGCCGTTAGACTTCGGTTGATTGCATCCACGCGGGGACGCCGAAAACGAAAGAGCAAGCGCTTTCGTTAATGCGGTCCGTTTCCTCTGACAGCGGTGAAGTGCAATGAACGTGCCTGGATGGGTTTGCGGTAGTTTTGCTGGATCGCCGGCAACTAAGCGACAAGCCGGCCAGGAAATTCGGGCGGAATAATCCGCACATTGGGCAGCTACTGCGGGCGATTACGCACCGGATCGAGTCTTGGCTGGGACTGAAGCTAATAACTGCGCCGGAACGTCGTTGCTCCTGCACAGGAGAAAACCGAAACCGGGGTCAAGCTTGCGACTGTGCGATTCTTGAGCGCGCTAATACAACCAGAAGTTCCCTTTTGCTGACCCCGCCGACCTTAACCCAATGACTACTCCGCCCCTTCCTGAAAAGATCGAACTCCATCGCGCAACAGCAAAGGCTAGAGATTAGGTAGAGGCGAGAAACTGAGGACTGAACAAGCGTATCAATCTCGCCGAATATCGCCAGCAGGACGATCCACTAAAACGAAGAATCACGAACTTTTCTTCATCTGAGTTAGTGCATTCGCATCAACACCTTCCAGCTACCTCGTCTTCGAGGTCATTCAGTTGCAATCTCGTTCTAAGTACGTTTCGGCCACCTTTACACAATTGGTGGCCTCACGCTTGCTCATAAAAGTTCATAACAGTAGAGAAAATCGAAAATGAATAACTCGGTGCATCGCGGTACAACACTCCGCGCGATTGCAGGGTGTGTCGCAATCGTGTTGTGGATAAGTGCGTCGTCCGTGACGGCGTTTGGGAATGAAGCTGTGAGTCACCAAAAACATTGAGGCCCGAAGGGCCGACATGTTGTGCCGGTCTTTCAGGTGCAACTCACTTGTTTTCTCTGTGCAACCTCTGTGTCCTCTGTGTCTCTGTGGTGAACTTATCGCTCAGAAAATGCCACCACAGAGACACAGAGAACACAGAGGAGTGCACAGAGAAGAGTCACCAACCGGCTTCTGAGGCAAAGGCCACTTCGCGCACATGTTAGCGCCGGACGATCCCTTTGTCTGTTATCAGATTAGGTTTTTGTATGGATTTATGATGCAGCACAATACGACTATTGTACAACCCCTGTTCGGAGATATTGTCGTCCAAGCTTGATAGCCGTCGTAGTGTCGGAAGCGAAGATTGGAGCAACGAGGTCACGCGGTAAGGAAACGACGGTAGACCAAAGACCAGCCCGGAGGGCTCGTAAGAAAATCTCATACTCTGTCGCCCGCTTCGCGGGCTCGTGGTTTCCAGCTTCCTGATCCTCGCCTGCTCCGCCGGTTGATCTTAATACCCGTTCGAGCGCTTAGACCTCAACCCTACTGCTCTTTCCGCCCGAAGTACGACTTCTGTCCCCAAACCTCGTACTCGGGATGATTACGGACTTCGATGCTGACTTTTCTTCGCTTGCCGTCACGCAGGCGGTTAGTCGGATAGTAGCCAATCACATAGCGTCGATCGATGTCGGTCAACACGCGCGTGTAAATCTCATCCGCCTGGCTGGGTTCTTCGAGAAACTCGGGAATCGTACCTGTAAACTTCGCCACCCTCATCAAAGCCATTTGCCGGCTCTGCCACTTTTGCGCATAACCATCAAAAAACTGATCGGGAGGATTTGGCACGTTGGGTCTTGGCGTGGAAAGATTCCTGGCCCGTATCATGTCGAAATTAGCACGCCGGCGGTCTTCCCAATCCACCCTGGCCCGACGGGCCAAATCATTCTGCGGCACGTCCACGAACTTAATGCCGGAGATTACCGAGTAGACCGCGGCGCGGGTTTTCTCAGTCGCCGTCATAATATCCTCGAGACTGTATTTTTGGGGCAGCCAATAATACGTATCCATCTCTCTGCTGGTGCTCTTATTCAGTTTTTCCAGCTGATCGCCATCCGTTTGAAAAATGATAATCGGCCTTACGTCCTCGTTGTTAAATAGCTCATTGAGCGACGCCAGGAGCGCATCGTACTGTTCGCTCTGACCAATGTTGCCCGAAAGTGCGCTGGTCTTCAGACCTTCCAATTGAGTCTTTAGAAGTTGTTTGTCACTGGTGAAATCGACTAACAGATTCACATCGTCTGTCACGATTGCCATCCGGTCTCTCGGATTAAGTTTGTCGACCAGCATTTTGGCGGATTCTATGCTGGTCCTGATGAAAGGTGACTGGCTGACGCTGTAATCGATGACTAATACGATTGAACGTGGCAGGTCCTTGTCATTACCGAGCGAGAGAGTGGCGACCTCCTGCGGCTTGCCGTCTTCCTTGACGACAAAATCTTCGGTGGTCAAGCCTCTGACAGTTTTCCCCTGAGCATCCAGGACCAATACGGCACAAACAACCAAATCCGTCTCGACGCGGACAACATCTTCATCTTCCGAGGGCCGCGCATTGCCTCCAACCGTCTGCTCATCACGCGACAGACTCGAACCAAAGTTTCGCAGTCTCGGTTGTCGGGCTAAATCAGACGGCAATCGCACCAGCGATTTGGAGTTAGACGCGTCGGTGACACTTTGATTGGAGTTGAACACATCAGTGATACTTGGATTAGGCGATTGCGGCAGAGCCAGGTCTTCGGGCGGTACTTCGGCATTGAGTTTTGGTTTGTATTGAACAGTTGACTCTATCTCACTATTGCCAAATCTTACTTTCCGATAAGTCTTCAAGATTAGGTACTGGGTCTTGTCGATCCAAAGCTTGATGGGCAAGCCCGCTCTCGTGCCCTCGACCCGAAAAGATTGCCGGCCGTCAATGTTATCTTCTCCGGCAACTCTGGCATCGACAATCATGCTGAACAATTGAAGGGTACGAATCTTGTCCGGGAACAACAACGGTGGTACGACGACCGAACTGCCGTCAGAAAACTGGGCCATTCGCGAAAGAGCCGTATCGATGCGCAGATGTTGAACTCCAGTGGGTGTGGGAATTCCCGGGATACGCACCAGATCCCCGTTTGTCCAGAGCACCCAGGGTTTGACGCCACCAGGTTTGTCCGAATTGAGCCATAATTGAAACCGGAAAGCGCCGGGTCGGACAAAAGAGGTGCGAAAATACGAACGCCTGCCCTGTGGGTCCTCAGTTGTGCTGGTTAAGCCCTCATCCGAGTACGTGCGGCACCCTGCATAAACCGAACTGACTTTTGCCAGGATCTCTGTGGCAGTTTGAGCGTGTGCGGATGCGATAAACGAAACCAGCGCGATGCAGATGAAAAGGGATTTCCGCATGAAACGATCGCCTGCAGGTTAAGCGCCGAAATGACCCGCTCAATTCGGTTCTGCTGAAAGCGAAAAACCGCTTCCCAGCAAAAAACTTTGCGGTCATGTGTAGCAGGATTTTGAAAGGGAAACAAGGTTTTGGCGAAAGGAAAGGTGGAGTAGCCCGCTGTCTGACCTGAAAATCGGTTCGAGCGCTGAGACCTCAGTGACGGCCATTCGGGCCTTATGATCACCTATGACATCCTTACCTCGACCTTACGGTCGTGGCTATTTCATGACGGCCCTTCGAGACTAAGAATCGCGAGGCTAACCGGTGATCGAACAACCAGGGTCAGGCCTGCGATCCTTGCGATTGAAATAAACCCAATCCTTGACTCTCGTCTCGCGGCGCAATATTGTGGCGTCACCGCGTTGAAGGCATAGGCACTCGCTCACAAAACTAAAAAGGAACGCTCCGCATTCGCTTCCTCAAAAGACAATCCAGCAGGAGGTACGACGATGATGACGATGATGACAGGGCTTCTTCGTTCCAGTTCGGTGATGTTGTTTCTTCTGGTTTCGCTCTCGGTGATGGCGCTGGCTCAGTCGCGTCGAGGCGCCGAGCGAGGAGCCGACAAAGGCACGCTCAACAAAGAGACTTTCATGGACATGGAGAGCGTCAGCAATCCGGCCATCTCTCCTGACGGCCGACAAATCGTTTTCACTCGCTCTTGGGTTGATAAAGTCAAAGATGAGCGCGTGAGTAACCTCTGGATTGTCGATATCGACGGCTCTCGGACGCGAGAGCTTACCAGCGGGCCCTGGCGCGATAGTCAGCCGGTCTGGTCACCTGACGCCAAGCGCATCGCCTTTCTTAGGGACCGCGACGGCACCAACCAGTTGCACGTCCTCTGGGTGGACACGCGCGAGGCCGCTCAACTTACTCATCTCGAACAAGCGCCCGCGGGAATCAACTGGTCCCCGGACGGCAAGTTAATCGCCTTCACTGCTTTTGAGGCCGACAACGATCCAATCCTCGCGGTCAGGCTGCCCGAGAAACCGAAAAATGCACAGTGGGCGAAACCTGCCGTGATCGTTAACCGTCTGGCATGGGCCGCGGATGGAAGAGGGCCTTTGCCGCAGGGCTTCACCCAGGTGTACACGATCGACTCGGTGCTCGGAGGCACGCCACGCCAGATCACCTCGGGTAAATACAATCACAACACACCCGAATGGTCGGCCGACGGAAAGACGATCTACGTGTCCGCGATTCGAAAGCCGGATGCTGAATACCTGCGCGGTGACACCGAGATCTATGCGATCGATTTGAAGACTCTTGCGGTAAAAGCTCTGACCACTCGCAGCGGCGCCGACGGAAATCCACAAGTCTCGCCCGATGGCCGCTGGATCACCTATACCGGATATGACGAGCAGAAATTTACCAATCACGTGGCTAGTATCTACCTGATGGACAACGCGGGTGGGAGCAAAAAGCTTTGGGCGGGAAAGCTTCCAAGTTCTCCGCAAGGCGTGCGCTGGGCGCCGGATGGGTCGGGAGTTTACTACGAGATGGAAGAGCAGGGCTCGTCGCACATCTATTTCATCTCGGTTGACGGAAAGACGCGGCAGATAACCAAGGGCACTGAGATCCTCGATGCTTACTCGATGGCCAGTAGTGCACAGGGCAATGGACAGGTTGCCGGAATTCGCACGAGCTTCAAAGCGCCGGGCACACTGGTAACCTTCAACGTCAAGGATCCGGCGAACATGAAGACCCTCGTCGATGTTAACGAGGATGTTCTGGCCGGCGTCAGACTAGGGGACGCTGAAGAGCTCTGGGTCACCTCGAAAGATGGTTTGAAAGTACAAGGATGGTTGATCAAGCCGGTCGATTTCGACCCGGCGAAAAAATATCCCATGGTCCTGTGGATTCACGGCGGACCATGGTCGATGTACTCGGTGGCATTCAATTGGGCGTTCCAGAACTTCTCAGCGAATGGCTACGGAGTTTTGTACATGAATCCGCGAGGCTCGACCGGCTACGGCCAGGAATTTGTCAACGGAA
>DASQKG010000438.1:0-26303 GCA_035630655.1 Pyrinomonadaceae bacterium | reverse complement strand
TTCGCGCCAGAGAACCCGGGCAGAAAATGCGGCTGGGAACGATTGCGAAAGTGATCAAGTAACTCAGCCGGCGCCATTCCGGCAAACGGCCCCCGTAGACGCGCCGCCTGCTCCTGTCTTTGTTCGATCTTAGCTCGTTGACTCTTCTGGGACAGCGCCAAGCGGCTCCGTCTCAACACTTCAAGGGCCGCGGTTTTTGCGTCCACTTCCCCACGGACTGCTCGTTTTATTTTGCGGACGATACTCATCTGGCGGGTAGTTCAACTGGAGGTTGTCGCGTACCGGCGGACACTTCGAGCAAAGAGCTTACGATGCGTTCCGCAGTGTGGCCGTCCCAAAGTGCTGGTACGCGGCCGGGCTTTGAGGACGGACCATCAAGGATAGAAAAAGCAGCCTCTACAATTCTTTTCCGATCACTTCCAACGAGCTCGTTTGTACCGATTTCAATGGTGATCGGGCGCTCGGTGTTTTCGCGCAAGGTCAAACAAGGAATACCCAGCGCGGTCGTCTCTTCCTGAATGCCCCCTGAGTCGGTCAGCACAAGCCGGGCGCCGCTGAAGAGCCTTAAAAAATCCGTATAGCCAAGTGGATCCAGCAACTGCAGATTACTATTTGGCGACTGAGCCAACCCAAACTCGGTCATAGTCTTGCGCGTGCGAGGATGAACCGGAAATACAATCGTTACTCGCCCGGAAATCTCTTCGAGCGCGCCGAGAATTTCAGAGAGACTCTCACGGGAATCGACATTAGATGGGCGATGCAACGTTACGACTGCGTAATCCTGGCTTGCAACTCCGAGCGTTTCTCTTATCGTAGAGCTTGCGGCCCTTTCAAGTCCTCGCCACAAAGAATCGATCATGATGTTGCCGACAAAGCGTATGCGGTCGCGGGGGATTCCCTCGGCCAGCAAATTTCTGTCGGCGTCTTCGGAAGTTGTGAAAAGCAGGTCTGAGATTTGGTCGGTCAACAGTCGATTGATCTCTTCCGGCATAGTTCGATCGCGGCTACGAAGTCCGGCTTCGACGTGGGCCACCTTAATCCCCAGCTTTGAACAAACAAGCGCGCATGCAAGCGTGGAGTTAACATCGCCTACAACCAGGACCCAATCCGGACGTTCACGGACCACAACCGGTTCGAACCGTTCCATCACGGCTGCAGTTTGCAGAGCGTGTGAGCCGGAACCAACGCCCAGGTACACATCAGGCTCAGGCAATTCGAGATCACGAAAGAACGCATCCGACATTCCCGCGTCGTAATGTTGCCCTGTATGAACGACAAGCGGCGCAAACTCTCGTTCGCGCCGCTTCATCTCTTCCACGATGGGCGCAACCTTCATGAAGTTAGGTCGTGCGCCAACAACGTTGATGATCTTAAGCACTATTCGTAAGCCTTGCTGCGGTCGTGCGGTGACTATCTCACGTCATTCTTTTGCACTGTCCACCTAAGCTCGGCGACAGACACTTGGCTCTTCATTTTTCGCTTTCAGTGCGTTGCTTCGCGGAGTCGATACCGGATGCTGTCACTTGGCAAACTTAAGCAAGCGCTCTGCGTGCCAACCTTAACATCTCGTCAAGAAGTTCCCTGAGGTGCGGACATTTGTTATAGGCAGTTGCCGGATCGAGCCTATCAAAAAGTTCTTTCCCGTGCGTGACCTTCTTATAGGTGTGTTTGAGCCGATTCTTGTAAAGCCGCTCTAACATTTTAGCTGGCGGCTCATTAAAGTTAACTGTTTCGGGTTGAGTAACTCTTCCAGGAAAGCTGGCGCGAACGTCATGATGAAACAACGCAGGTTCGCTCAACAACCACGCCTCGGTCTCGTGAACAGCGAAGAAATGCCGAAATTTCTCGTGACCCACCCGATTTTCGAACTCGCCTTTGCCCCAGTTATACCTGTCGTCCGCGTTCGCTAGGTGACCGGGAAAGATAGTAGGTCCATAAAGATCGATGAGTCCAATCACCGCCACTACATCGTCGCTTCCAGGTGCGTTCAAGTGAACATGGGCTTTCTTCCGGACGTCTCTGTTATAGTCAGCCCAACCTTCGAAACGTACGATCTTCATCCTTACTGGCTGGGGTAATTGATTATCCAGCCATTTTTTAAGAAACGCCGGCAGCGCCTTTTTTTCTGAATAGCCTTCTACAAACAGGATGAACTTCAAGCCATCTCCTCAAGCTCCCCAGATTTAAAAAGTACTCCTAACGAATATTCCTTGAGCCAGTAAGCTAACCGCTCGTTATCAAGTATCTCAAGCGTGGTCGCCCCTTCACCCCACTTAGCGACCGTTGTGGTCGGCTCGGTATCTGTAAAAGCATCGAGCAGTTGGGGTGAGTGAGTGGTTAAGATGACCTGTGCGCGCAATGATGCATCGACAGCGTACTCCGAAACTATGGGCAGCATTGAAGGATGCAAACCTGTCTCGGGTTCATCAATCGCGATCACAGGTGCCGGGGAGGGGCTTGCCAAAACTGTGAGCAGAAAGAGGAATCGCAGAGTCCCATCCGAGAGATCAGCTGCCGACTGTTCGCGCTTCAAAGTCTTCCATCTTACGCGCAACTGAATTCTTTGATCCGCTGCCGGAGGGAAAACTAATTCCTCGAAGTCATTACCGAAAGCGGCCCTCATGGCAGAGTCAATATTCTTCTTGAAATCGCGGTCGCCTGTGTACAGCGTATGAAGAACTGGGATCAAGTTTTGTCCATCGGGATCAACCCTTCTCTCTTCCCGGGCCACCGCGGGCTGCCGTATTACCGCATCACGGTTAACATGCAAATCGTGATAAACGGCGATAGATGTCAATTGTTTTTGAAAGAGCGGAACGTTTCGATTGTTGACGAAAGGGCCAGTTGCAATGGAAAGCAATGTTTCGTCTTCCGGAACGGTTTCAGGGGGGGCCACTAGCGCGTGTTCCGCATCGTCAAAAACTACGGCTGACCGCTCGTTTCTTTCTAGGAATTTGAAAGGCTGTGTTTTCTCCAGCGATCTCACTTTTGCATAATTCGCTAACAGTTCATGGCTGATTCGATAGGAGCTTTTCGTGCCAAGACGAAGAAGTTCAAGTTCGTACTGTTCGGGACCGTTGTTCTGGCCAAGCGGCTGAGTTTTGAGGGTAAATGATATTCCGGGAGCTCGACCATCCCAAACTATAGGCTCCATACCGCCCAGTGACTGAATATACTTTCCAAGCTTACCTTGTGCCGAGACGGCGATCAGCTCTAGGAATCGTAGCAGGTTGGATTTACCAGAGCCGTTTGGCCCTATCACAATATTTAGAGTCCCTGGAGTCCAGTTCACGTTTTTGAGTGATCGGAATCCACCAATCTCCAAATTCATTAATCTCATTTCATTCAGTTCGCTCATCGTGCTTCCTCTTGCCATCTACCGTTTCAGAAGTTCCCGATTATTCCTTCGCGAACAAAGTGTAGTCGAATGACTCGTGGCCGCTGGTCCTCTTCGAAATGACATCGGACGGCATCGCGCACGTGAGACCGCATTTCATCCTCGTCCTCGGCCTCAGTGAAGATGGAAGTACCTAAAGCTCGGGCGGTGTACCCGCCTTCCAGACTTTTCTCAACCAAAAAGACGAGCTCTTCCATGACTCTTACAGCCGGATTATCCGCGCTGTGCTCTCTCGTCTCAAATCTCCGTTCAGCGCATTTCGGGTATCAACCACCAGCGTCGCGAGTTTTGTAACACGCTGGTAATCAATCCCGCTGTGGTCGGTGACAATGATCACGCAATCAGACTTACTTACTTCATCGTCAGTTAACTCAGCGGAGCTCAATGGTTCGCCGCTTCCTTCGGTGTGTGAGTCGTCAAATCGAATCTCCTGCACAAATGGGTCGTGATAACGCACGTCGGCGCCTTTCGCGCGAAGTCGATCGATGATTGAAAGCGCCGGGCTTTCGCGGACGTCGTCGATGTCCTTCTTGTAAGCCACACCCAGCAACAGTACCCGTGAGCCTTTCATCGACTTGCTCGCATCGTTTAGTCCGTCGGAAACCAGTTGGACCACATGGTCCGGCATGCGGGAGTTCACCTCTTCAGCCAGGCCAATGAAGCGAGAATCAAACCCATGCTGCCGCGCTTTCCAAGACAGGTAATGTGGATCAAGCGGAATGCAATGCCCGCCGATTCCCGGGCCCGGATAAAATGCCATGAAGCCAAACGGCTTGGTGGCCGCCGCGCGAATCACTTCCCAGGTGTCGATGTTGAGCGCGTAACAGAGCCGGGCCATCTCATTTGCCATGCCGATGTTGACTGCGCGGAAAGTGTTCTCAAGCAGCTTGGCTGTCTCTGCCACCCGCGCCGAACTTACTGCATGCACGTCGTTGACAATCTGCGAATAGAGAAAAGCAGCCACGTCGGTTGAATCGGGAGTCACACCCCCGACAACTTTCGGTATGTTGTGCGTTTGAAACTGAGGATTACCCGGGTCAACTCTCTCTGGCGAGAAAGCCAGCAAAAAATCTTCGTCCAGTTTGAGGCCTGTGTCTTCAAACATCGGGAGCAGGACTTCGTCAGTAGTGCCCGGATAGGTGGTCGATTCGAGGATGATCAGCTGGCCCGGATGCAGCCGCTCTTTGATCTCTTCGGCAGCCGCGAGGATGTAAGAAACGTCAGGCTCTTTCGTTTTTCTGAGAGGTGTTGGCACACAAACAATCACCACGTCGCATTCTTTCAAATGATCGAAATCCGTCGTGGCCCGAAGATGTTTGCTTTCCACGAGCTCTTTGACCAGCGACGACCCGACGTCACCGATGTAGGATTCACCAGAATTGATTTGGGCGGCCTTGTTTTCGTCGACTTCAAAGCCCGTGCCGTGAAAACCTCGACGAGCAAATTCGGTGAGCAGCGGCAAACCCACGTAACCCAAACCAACCACTCCTACGTGGGCCTTTTTCGCCTTAATTAAGGCGATCATTTGTTCCTTAACCATCTACTTCATTGTTCCTTTTGAGTGAAAACCTGCGCGAGATTCAAGCAGGCAAGACTATTGGAGCGTTGCGCGGAGTGTCAAGCAGGATGCCATTACAGAACCGAGCGCGATAGCGCCGGATGCTGGAATAAACTTTCGGTCCGCCCAAAACAATACCCACACCTTGTTGCCGAAATTGCTTCTCAGATCCGGCGCTACCGCGCTCGGTTCTGTAACGCAGCTTAGTTTGCTGAGTCAAGCTGGAGAACCTTATTGCGCTCACAGGGTAATCTATCCACCGTCCGCAAACTAACAGTTTGCGTTACTTAAAAACTCCTTGACACTGTCGCCTCATTCCAACTATATGCCTACCCCACATGACTGAACATTCCAAGAGTTCTTCGCCGAAACTCGTTCGCGGGCTGGGCCTGCTCGACGCCAGCATGATTGTGGTGGGGTCGATGATCGGCTCCGGCATCTTCATCACGTCTGTCGAATCGGCCCGCCTCGTCGGCTCACCCGGATGGCTACTCGCCGCCTGGGCCATCGCCGGTTTGCTGACCATTACGGGAGCGCTCTGCTGTGCTGAGCTCGCTGCCATGTGGCCGAAGGCCGGCGGCCAATATGTTTTCCTGCGCGAAGCATACGGACCCTCCATCGGCTTCCTCTTTGGCTGGTCCTTATTCCTGGTCATTCAAACAGGAACTATCGCAGCCGTAGCCGTCGCCTTCGCAAACTTCACCGGCGTGCTGACGAATAAGATCGCGGCAGATAATTTTCTGATCGCGCCTGTTCATTTCGGCGGGTACGCCCTCAGCCTCTCGACGCAACAACTCCTTGCCGTGGTGATGATCCTGTTCCTGACACTGAGCAATACCCGCGGTCTGAAAACCGGAAAAATAATTCAGAACACGTTTACATTTACTAAAACCGCTGCCCTCATAGGCTTGATCATTGTGGGACTCACGCTCGGTTGGAATGAAAGCAGTGCAGCCTACACTTCTGACTGGTGGAACCCTGCTTCAAATGGTTGGAAGCCAAGCCCGTCGCAACTAGGCTTTGATACACCGACCAGTGGTCTGATGGGCCTGGCCCTGGTAATGCTGCTGGGGCGCGCGATGGTTGGCCCACTCTTCGCACAGTCGGCCTGGAACAACGTCACCTTTACTGGTGGCGAAGTACGCGACCCTGGTCGCAACCTGCCGCGCGCGCTCTTGATTGGTTGCAGCCTGGTGGTGGCCCTCTACCTACTCGCAAACCTCGCCTACATCGTCACGCTGCCGCTGCCGGCAATTCAAAATGCACCGCAGGGCCGCGTAGCAACCGCACTGATGCAGACAGTGTTTGGGCAAAAAGGCACGGTGATCATGGCGATTGCGATCATGATCTCGACCTTTGGCTGCAACAACGGTCTGATCCTGGCCGGCGCGCGCGTGTATTACGCGATGGCTTGCGACAACCTGTTTTTCAAGCGTGTCGGGATTCTTAACAACCGCAGCGTGCCGGCGGTTGCATTGATCATGCAGGGTATCTGGGCTGCGTTTCTTACTTTGCCAAGAACGGTTACAACAAACCCCGAAACGGGCGCGGTGATTTACGGCAACGTCTACACACAATTACTTGAATACATTATTTCGGCCGATCTGGTTTTCTACGCCTTGATGGTGGGCGCCGTGATTGTAATGCGACGGAAAGCGCCCGACGTCGAACGTCCTTACCGCACGCTCGGTTATCCGCTTGTGCCGTTGATCTATATCACGCTGGCAATCCTGATTGTGATCGACCTTGCCTGGCTCGTGCCGCAAACTTCGGGCATTGGCTACCTGCTCGTGTTGACGGGCATTCCCGTCTATTTCATCTGGCGGCGGAAGCATAACTAGGTTCTCAGCGCCAAAGGCGCGAAATGTGATAGCCCAGGGCAACGCCATCGGTAATGGCTGTAATATTTGGAGCGCTGAAGGCGCGAAATGAAAACTGCCAAACCGAAAGTACGGCTCAACACATTTCGCGCCTTCAGCGCTAAGAACTTCCTAACGTCCCGACCTGGGCCGTTGGCCCAGGCTATTACATTTCGCGCCTTCAGCGCTGAGACTCACCTTCACTTAACCCACTCGTCGGCTATCTCAGTCTCAACCTTCACCGGCACGCTCTTCAGATACTCTTCGCCCGCGGCACACATAGCACGCTCGACTCTTCTCGCGACTTCCTCCGCCTCTGACGCGTCGGCTTCAACCACGATCTCGTCGTGAATGATGTTTACAATCTGCGCGTTCGTATCTCTTAGTTCATCCTTCAACAAACGCAGGGCGCGCTTGAGTATGTCTGCGCTTGTTCCCTGAATCGGCGTGTTCTTGCCGTTGCGCTTTGTCATCGAGATCTGCTGGCGATCCTGTTCGTCATAACGAAAACGAACCAGCCGGCCCGATCCCGTCCTTGCCTGACGCTCACGGACAGCTCGGTTTGCTGCGTCGTGAAGATAAGTATCAAGCCCGCGATAAGTGGCGAAGTATTTGCGCAGGATATTCTCAGCCTCCGACACACTCGCACCGGTCATCATCGCAAAGCGCTGCGCGCCGAGGCCGTATACCACGCCAAAGTTCAACCGCTTGGCAAAGTCTCGTTGCTCGCGCGTGACCTGATCAACGGTAACGTTGAAGACCTCTGCCGCCGTCACGCGATGGAGATCGACTCCGGAGTTGAACGCCTTGGTAAACCCCTGGTCGCCGGAAAACTCCGCCAGAATGCGCAGCTCAATCTGTGAATAGTCGGCAATAATCAACTTTCTTCCGACCGGATGACCGCTAAAGCAGCGTCGATATTCAACCGCGTGCGGCACCTGCTGAATGTTTGGGTTGGTACACGAAAATCTTCCGGTCGGCGCGCCGATCTGTCGAAAGTCAGCGTGCAGTCGGCCGGTGGTCGGATTGATCAATTCGATCATGTTCTGACCGTAGCTCGTCAAAGCCTTCTGTACGGTACGGTATTCAAGCAAAGTTCCGATGATTGGATACTCGGCCGCGAGCGGCTGAAGTTTCCAGTTTCTGGTCGAATCCGGAACGTTGATACCCAGGCGCTCCAGCGCTTTGGTCAACTGCTGATGAGAATCCAAATTAATCTCATCGCGCTGCGGTCCACCAAACAATGTTCCCTGCGACGACTCCTCCGCCAGTACATCCTGCAGTTCGTCGGATAGCTGCGCACGTCTCTTCTCTACTATCGCCAGCTGCTCGAGCCAGCGGTCTTTGTGCATATAAAACCCGGTCAGCTCGATGTCGGCCACGACCGTGATGCAATTAAACTCAAGCTCGGCAACGTCCCTCAGAGAATCAGACAACAAACGCTCCCGCAACTTGTCGCGCAAAGGCACCAGGATCGCTGCGTCGCGCGCCGCATACTGCAGTTGTGCTTCCGACAACTCGAAGTTCCAGTTGCTCAGTCTTTCGGTTTTGTCGACAACTTCGTTGAGATATCTTTCGGCCACGGTGGCCAATCCGTGTCGCTCTTCAATGTCGCCGGCGCCAATTAATTGGCTCGCGAGCAGCGTATCAAATAGCCCGCCGAGGTCTGTTCCCAGCGTGTGCTTAATAAACTTCGCGTCAAACTTTGCGTTGTGCGCGATCTTAATAGGGCGAGAAGCAGCCAGCAGATTGCGCAACGGCGTGAGAGAGGGCGTATTTCGCAAGTCGCTGCGATCGCCGTTGCTAAAAGCATCGAGGTCGACGATCACAACTCCGTCGGGCGTTGCTAACTGGATTAGTCGCAGACGCCCGGTGTAAGGATCAAGCTCGGTAGTTTCAGTGTCGAGTCCTATTGCCTGGTGGGCCGTTAAAGATTCAACCGCTTTGCGAAGCTCTTCCTCTGTTTTTATTACCCGGTAGTTCGTGTTCATTAATTACATCCAACACTTCCATGCCTTTGGCGTGGGTAGCTTCTTTTATAGCCTGTATGCAGCTCTAATAATAAGACACCGGAAAACTATCCACTAAAGGACACTAAGCCGCCCTAAACGTCTTCGTGAATTTTCGTGTGATTGAGTGCAGCGCGCAAACTGTTAGTTTCCGGATCGATCCCACAGAATCAACCAGGCCTTCAGCTTACAACGACACCTTGAGTGGAGAGTATTGACTTTGGGCCTATATGTGAAGTATATCCGTCATGCCCCTGGCTTCCTTACCGACAACTACCGTGTCATCGGTAATCCAGCTCACGTTGTTACCTCATCCAGCAGAAAGGGAATTCTTCCATGCGCTCACGAATGTTGTTTGTTACGCCCTGTATCGGTTTGCTTGCTTTTGGAGTTTTCTTTTCCGGGATTGAAAGCCCCACACCTGACAATGCTCCTTCTATAGTAAACAAAACTCGGTCCTTTGAAGTTCTGGGCGTTCAGCGTGGTCCTCAAGAGGTGAAACTAACTCTTAAGAACAACTACCCAAAAACAGTTACAGCTTTCCAAATATCGATAGGAGATAATTTCACAATCACAGAAGAACTGATTTTCGCTGAACTCTCGGATATCGGTATTAGACCTCAAGAGATGGTTGTAAAAACATACCCACTTCCTCTATCCCTCCTGCAAAACCCGTCAGTCAACGTCATAATTAAAGCAATTGTCTTAGATGACGGTACAGGCGATGGTGACGTACTTGCTTTTGAAGACATCAAGGCTGCGCGAGTTGGGGAGGAAATCCAAATTAGACGGACACTTAAGAAGTTACATGAGTTTATTAATAGCGGCGAAAGCAACGTCACACGTTTAAGAAACGAAGTTTCAGCCAGTCTAAATGCCTCAGACTCCCATACGCTGAAAGAGGTTCTTGAGATAGAGCCTGCCGGGGTCATTAATCGACATTCGAATTCCAGGCTTTCCGATAACTTAAAGCGAGGTCTTGAGAACGGGCGACAAAACGCTTTGCGGAAAATCTCTGAGATTGAGAACCTGGGCCATCCTGCAGAGGAATTCGTGAAGCTGAAAAACACTTACAAAAGAATACTCACCAGACTGTAATCCGAAATTACTTTACGTCTGAAACTTCCCTTTCCCACACTCATCCGGGAGGACTCTAGGCATGCAACGTATTGCCCACCTAGTACTTGTGTTTGTTGTCGCCTTCTCAATATGCCAAATACGACTTGTCAGCGCCTCTGAGGGCGATTGCACGCCTACGGGTTCTAATTCAGGTGATAGTACCGTGGGGTGCCCCAATATATCGAAAACCGGTAATTGGAGTATTAGCTGGCCTGATGGTCACTCAGACTCAATTGCCCCAAAAGGGACAGGAAAATGTTTGGCGGGAAATGTTTGTTGCGACACCACGCCCCGAATCACTGAGTGCTGGCCCGATTTTAATCAGCCGACCACTACCTCTCAGGGTAATTGGTCAGTAGTAATCACAAGCAAAAACGCTGTGTCGAATTTTGGGTCATGTGGAGGCTGTCTTGAAGCCAATACTGTTAGCTGTGTATCGACTGGCTCAATTACTTGGTCTCTGACGCACGCTTGCACGTTTGCCGGTGGTGGGTGTCCAGGTGGTGGAACGATGCCAATATGTGATCCTCCAGAGCAAGGCAATCTTCAGGATTGTTGTTGTATGTATGGAGGTGTCTGCTCATCCAGCCCTGTGATAATCGATGTCAACGGAAACGGTTTTAGTTTAACTGACGCTGCCACTGGTGTGGACTTTGATTTAAACGGCGACGGGGACACGGAGAGATTATCGTGGAGCGCTCTAGGGTCAGATGATATGTGGCTCGCTCTCGACCGCAATGCCAATGGGACAATTGACAATGGACTTGAACTGTTTGGCAATTACACGCCACAACCGCCATCTGCCACAGGCAAGAATGGCTTCCTTGCGCTAAGTGTTTATGACAACCCGGAGCATGGAGGTAACGACGATGGACAGGTAACCCAAAGCGATTCTATCTTTTCATCTCTCAGACTTTGGCAGGATACAAACCACAACGGCCTGTCAGAACCCTCTGAACTACATACATTAGTGGAGCTTGGTCTGGCGGAATTGGACCTTAGTTACAAACAATCCAAGAACACCGATGAACACGGCAACCGTTTTCGTTATCGCGCCAAAGTAAAAGATGTGCGTGGGGCACGGTTTGACCGCTGGGCTTGGGACGTTTTCTTAGTCAGCGCATCTTAGCCATCCGTACCCCAATAAGCACGTGGAAAGGCTGGCCGATGCCGGCCTTTCTTTTATGTCTTGCGGTCGGACAGCAGCAAATCTTCCGTAAATAGGGCCCTTGCTTTACTCCTTTGACCTCAAACCCACGGCCAAACATTCTCCCAAACTGACCTTGTATTCGGCGTGCTAACGCAAAGTCCCAGAGGCAGTGGCCTTGCTCCTCTTCATCTTCTCAGGGAGAGCTTTCTAACTCTTGCTAGCGTCTCACACGCCATCCGCAAACTAACAGTTTGCGTTACGCGATTTGCTGTGAAGGCCCAACTCTAACGAGCAACCTGAACAATATGGCCGCGGTAGCTCCGAGCACAGCGCTGACGAGAAAGGCGGTTTGGGGTCCGCGCCAGTCCCACAGAAAACCCATTAACAGCGACGCCGGTAAGACCGTGATACCAAAAGCGAGATTATACAAACCGTACGCGGTGCCACGTTGTTCGGGTTTCACAAGATCTGCCACCAGCGCCTTTTCTGCGCCTTCCACTAAGCCAAAGTAGACGCCGTAAACCACGAACAGTATCCATACCGAGATCGCATTGGAAACGAAAGCAAAGCCGCCATAAACAGCCGCGTAAAGAATCCAACCGGAAACAATGAGCCGGCGCCGGCCGAGAATATCCGACAAGTGGCCACCGTATAACGAGCTCACAACCTTACTAACGTGGAGGACCGCCCACAACAACGGAAGTTCTTTGACCGAAAGGCCGACTGACTGCGCCCGCAACAGCAGAAAAGCGTCGGATGAATTTGATAGCGTGAAGATCGCAATGATCACCAGGAAACCCTTGAAGTTGCTATCGAAGCCGCGCAACGAAAGCTTTACTGGTAAAGAAGGGCTTGCGTCATTCTCAGGACGCGGCGCGGGTTTATAGGATTCCCGAACGAAAAAGGAAACAACAATGACCGCTGCGAGCGCAGGCACTGAAGCTAAAAGAAAAATACTTGTGAAGTCACCTGCTGTGAGCGCGACCCGATCACCGGCAAACCAAAGCACAAGCAGATATCCAAACAACGGACCGAGCGTGGCGCCCGTGTGGTCCATGGCCCGATGAAGTCCAAATGCGAGTCCCCTCTCCTTAACCGTGACCGCATCGGCGATCATCGCATCACGCGGCGCACTTCGAATTCCCTTTCCCACCCGATCGATTAATCTGAGTGCAAACACCTGATACCAGCTGCCGGCGAATGCAAGTAGAGGACGAACAAAGCTCGACAGCGCATACCCCCAAACAACAAAGCCCTTCCGCTTGCCTCGTTTGTCACTGAAATAACCTGCAAACAACTTCAACAAACTCGAGATCGACTCGGCTGTGCCTTCTATGATTCCAACTACTCCGGCCGAAGCGTTCAGGGTCAGTAAAAGAAAGGCAGGAAGAAGCGGGTAGATAATCTCGCTGGAGATGTCGTTTAGGAGACTAACCAGGCTGATAGCAAACACATTGCGCGGTAGTCGCTTGTAACGACGCCACAGACGGGGAACCTGTTCGGGTGGGATTGTTTCCGGCTCTACATAGTCGTCCGCCTCGTCATTGATTGTCTTCCCCATGATTCCTTAGCGAGACGGTGCGGTTCTTGTCGGTGCTGCTCGAGGTCGCCTCGGCTCAGACTTCGACGTAAGCTGGTTGCTCCACCACCAGAAAATCCCGGCGCCGGCGATCGCGATCAATATCACTACTACGATGACCAAACGAAGTGCCCAGCGAAGCGCGAGCTTCGCGATTAGAATGAAGATTGCCAGCAGGACTACGCCGGCGATGATGAAGATGGTTGTGAAGTCCATGACGAAGAACGTTTTCCGGTATCAGAACCGGAAGCGGTAGCGACCGGGTGGTTGTTACGGCAGAGATCCCTTTGGGCTCAATCTGCGTCTTTCGCTACGATGACCCGGTCGCTACTGCTTCCGGTTCTGATACCGCTACGCGGACTGATGTGATTTGGAATTCTCTCAAAAACTTCTTCCGCTGCAACTGCCTTGAGTTCACCGCGATCATACGCGTCCAGCCGGTCTTCCCCTTCGCGAGCCCACAACTCGTCAATATGCGGATCGGGGGTGATTGAAATGTTGCTAACAGTTGCTCAACTAGAGCCTGTTTAAGAATTTGTTCGCTATTTGCGGCCATCACTAGTCTCCTTTCTTCGGTATTTTGCTCGCACTACGGTCTTGATGTTCCCGCGCAGGTGAAAATCCCCTTCTATCCTCACGCCTAAAGGATCGCAGGCGCTGACGAAATCTTCCAAAATCACATTGATGACGTGCTCGTGGAAGATCTTCACATTCCTAAACGAATTGATGTAGAGCTTCAGACTCTTTAGTTCCACGCAGAGTTCATTCGGAATGTATTGCAGCCTGATGGTGGCAAAATCAGGAAAATCGGAGAATGGGCAGATAGCTGTGAATTCGGTAATCTCGAAGTCGATCCTGATCTTGCGTCCGGGAAATTCGTACGGGAAAGTATCGAGCCGAAACAGCTCCATCTCTTCTCGCGGTGTCGAGCGAACATCAAGACCCTGCTGATTACTCGGCACGGCCGAACTCTCAGTTATTGCCATGGCTTAGCTCCTCAAAATGAAACTGGATGTTAACTGAGGCTGAGGCGCGTCGCAATTGTGCGAGGCGTTGACGCCGGCGGGTTAGGTTGGAGATAAGAGCAAATTTGCAACGAACGCTTTCTCGAGGTAGGGAAGGAGGGCATGCCCTCGCTCCTCGTTTGGTGATCGCAGTTCATGAAATAATTCTCGCCCTCGGCCATCGCTCTGGTTTCAATCTTATGATTGGAGTTGCGCGAGGAGGAGCGGGGGCATGCCCTCCTTCCCTACCTCGAGGAAACCAAAGTTATTCGTTGGCTTTTATGGTCTCAGCTGGCAATGTTAGAAAGTTGCTCATCGATACGAATTACCCTGCCGGCCGATAGCGAAGACTTTAACCAGCGCAATTCCAGCAATGAACCCGCCGATATGCGCGGCGTAAGCCACGCCGCCCAATTGCGAACCGCCTCCCAGAAATCCCAGTCCCTCGATCAATTGAAAAGCAAACCAAATTCCGATCGCCACGTAAGCAGGGACATCGGTTAGAAACCGGAACAGGATTACCGTCACGCGCCGGTGCGGGTGCAGCAGGACATAGCCTCCGAGCACTCCCGAGATCGCTCCGGAAGCTCCCAAACTGGGTATCAACAGACTTGCGGGGTCCGTCGCAAACATCACGGTCGTTATTACATGGGCCAACGAGGCGATGATGCCGCAAACTAGATAAAAGATCACGTATCGAATATGGCCCAATGTATGTTCGAGGTTGTCTCCGAAGATCCAGAGGAAGAGCATGTTGCCGCCGATGTGAGCGATTCCGCCGTGCATGAACATTGAGAACAGCAGAGTAAGGTAAACGCTGAGTGGCGTCGCCTGGAGGCCAGGGACCAAAAGCTCCTGTCCGGTAACCGCATCCTGCCTGATTCTGTCCGGAGATGTTATGTCGCGGCCCGTTACTATCTCTTGAGGCACGGTCGAGAACGCGAAAGTGAACCGATCGTTAGTGCCTAACTGCTGTAGAAAAACAAATACCAGGATGTTAATGACAATCAAAATGTAGTTGACGATGGGAACAGTAGTGCGGCCTGTGTTGTCGTCGTAAAGCGGAAAGACCATAAGTAAATTCCCACCTTTCCTGAACGAAAAGCGAAACTGTTATCCGTAACCTGTGCTCAGGTCATCTCGCGACTGTTAACAAAATGTTTTTCAACTTTTCGGTCCTGCACCCGCGTGAACAATCGCCGGCTTGTGCGGCTTTAACAATTCATAGCCTTCCGAACGCGCCACGTAAGTCGCCGCTGTCAGGTCGCCGGTCACATTAAGGGTTGTGCGACACATGTCGAGGATACGATCCACACCCAGAATAATTGCTATCAACGCAGGGTCGATATTGATTGTAAGCAGCACGCCGATGATGAATGGTATCGAACCCGACGGTACTCCCGCGGTTCCTATGCCGCCCAGGATCGCCAAATAGACGACCATCAACTGCTGTCCGAACGTTAAGTCGATACCTGCGAGCTGTGCCAGAAACAAAACTGTCACGCCTTCATATAAAGCCGTGCCGTTCTGGTTCGCCGTCGCCCCCACTGTGAGAACGAAACTGTTGATCTCCTGCGGAACTCCCAGATTCTCCTCAGAAACTCTAAGCGCGGTCGGAAGCGTTGCGTTAGATGATGAAGTTGAGAACGCAGTGAGGATGACCGTCTTGATACGCCGGAAAAATTCGATCGGCGAAATTCGTGAGAGGAAGTAAACCGAGAGCGAGAAGACGCCAAACATGTGCAGCGATAGACCGAGCAAAACCGTTATTACAAACCAACCCAGGGCTTGCAGTAAATCGAGTCCAAACCGCGCCGTGTTGTTGAAGAGAAGACAAGCAACCGCAAAGGGCGCCAGCTTCATGATGATGTCGATAATCTTGGCGCAGATTTCGAAGAGCGCATCGAGCCCGCGCAGCAGTGGGCCAGAGACAGAAGTCGGTATCAAGGTCGCCGCAATCCCGAGCATGACCGAGAAAAACATCAGGTGCAGCATGTCGGGAGTGTCACTTTGAGTTGCCGCGCCCGGCTTAATGCCGGCAATGGAGGCGATTGGATTCGAGGGAATGAGAGTCTTAACGACCGTCATAAGAGCAGAGTCTTTGCTGGCCTCCGCCTTCTTCGCGTCTTCTACCCGCTTAGTGGCGTCGGAGCTGTAGCGCTGTTGCAAAGCTGTGGCAGTGGCCGGATCAACTCGTCTGCCAGGCTGGATGGTATTCGCCAGCGTTAGACCGATGGCCACAGAGATGGCTGAAATAATAATTGTGTAAGCAAGCGTCTTCAGACCGACACGCCCAAGTTTGCGTATGTCGCCGATGCCCGCGACTCCTACGACAAGCGAAGAAAAAACCAGCGGCACCACAATCATCAACAAGAGCCGAAGAAACATCGTTCCTATTGGTTCGGTGATCCTGCTGACGACCCATTCGACGTTCGGATGAGCACTGCCAAAGACCTTGTTGACTACAACTCCGGCGATCGCACCCACGGCCAGGCCAATCAGAATTCGCGTATGCAGCGGCCAACCCTTAGGTTTATCAGGCGTCTCCTCGTCCAGATCAGTCGTGATTTCCCGCTCGAAAGCGTCAGACTCGATTCGTGGCTTGGTTAGGTCGTCCTTCTTTTTAGGCATGGTCCTTTTGTCACCTTCCCCAACGGAGTTTGTCGCGCAACACATCGAAATAGTTTCGGTTCATCGGCTGCACTAAACTGAACGTGTTTTGACTCTTGCGAATCACAACCCGGTCCTCGACTTTCAATGGAAAGCCAACCTGGCCGTCCAGCGTTAATGCCACATCTTCCTGATCCGTCTTGAGACACAATTCGATAACCGCATCGTCAGGAACTACTATGGGCCGATTAGAAAGCGTGAAAGGACAAATCGGCGTGATCACAACCGCATTCATTGAGGGATAGATTACCGGACCACCGGCTGAGAGATTGTAAGCCGTGGAACCGGTGGGAGTGGAAACGATTAGACCATCCGCACGAAATGAGTTGACGAATTGACGGTTGAAGTAAGCTTCTATTTCGATGATGCGAGCCAGCGCGGATTTATTGATGACAACGTCGTTGAGAACGCGATTGCTGGTCTCACTTTTGTCGCTTCGCATCAGCTCCACGTCCAGCATCACTCGCTCATCCAGTCTGTAGTTGCCCGATAAGATCGACTCGAGCGCGGTATATAATTCCTCAATTCGAAACTCAGCCAGGTAGCCCAGACCTCCGTAGTTAACTCCGAGAACCGGAACTTCGGAATCACCCAGCAAACGCGCTGTGGCGATCATTGTTCCATCGCCGCCCAGGACCAGCATCAAGTCAACGCTCGCTCCAAGCTTCTCCGCTTCCACCTGCTCTACGGCGCAACCTGTCTGTTGTTTTATCCGCTCACGCTCTATTTCTGGGCCGCCGACCAGGGTGATGCCACGCTCTGCCAGCCAGGTAGCCAGCTCACACATGGTCTTGAGCGCATCCGGCTGATGTGGCTTGAGAACGATGCCAACTCGCCTTATGGAGGAGTTCGTCATCTTGTCTGGACCAGACCGTCAGAAAGGTTTGAATGATTTAGTGGAACGGCGCCATGGTAACTGGAAGCGCGTCCGGGGAGCAACGGTGATTCTCAGCGCCAAAGGCGCGAAATGTAATAGCCTGGGGCAAAGCCCCAGGGATGTGGCCAATAAATCGAAAAGCGCTGAAGGCGCGAAATAAAAGTGCGCGGAAAGAAGTAGTGCGCGACTCCTTTATTATTTCGCGCCTTCAGCGCTGAGGACACTCTAAACGGGCTCTACCTGGGCCGCTGGCCCAGGCTATTACATTTCGCGCCTTTGGCGCTACGACGCAACTATCGCCATCTTCTGATAAAGCGCAAGGAACTCAACATTCCCCTCCGCTCCACGTATTGGAGACTCAATTACTTTCCCCACGACCAGGCCCAGCTCGCTTGCGGCTCGATTAACCTCGTCAATGACGCGCGCATGTTTTTGCGGGTCGCGCACAATGCCTCCCTTGCCCACTTCCCCACGGCCAACTTCAAACTGCGGCTTGATCAGAACTATCAACCGGCCGGAATCGGGCAACAACGACACAATCGCCGGCAGAACTTTGGTTGCGGAAATAAAGGAGACATCCATGACTGCGAGGTCAAACGTTGACTCGAAGTCCTGCGGCTGGAGATGACGTGCATTCACACCTTCTCTCACTTCGACGCGCGCATCGTTCCGCAGTTTCCAGTCAATCTGGTTGTGCCCAACGTCGAGGGCCAAAACTTTGCAAGCGCCGTGTTGCAGCAGGCAGTCCGTAAAGCCACCGGTCGAGGCCCCGACGTCAAGACAGCTTAGGCCGTTGACGTCGATTGCAAACTCACGCAGCGCGGCCTCCAGTTTGAGGCCTCCACGACCTACATACCGGGACGTCGGATCGTCTCCACCTTTAATACGGACCTGTGCGTCGGGATGAATTAGTTCGGAAGGTTTGTTGATGCGCTGGTCATCGACCAGCACGACGCCGGCCATAACCATAGCCTGCGCTTTGGCGCGCGATTCGACGAGGCCTCGTTCGACAAGCAGCTTATCGATTCGTTCGCGTTTCATGCGGCGTAACTTTACGGCAGAACGCCGGGCCGCGGGCGGAGATAAGTGCTTTTGCCACTCCAGCCGAGGATCCGCTGGAGCGAACGCTCTCAGGCTTGTCGACGCACGGCTTGCGAGATTGCTCGAGGAGTGTCCGACAAATTCAACTCGGTCGCGCAACTTGAACAAAGCCAGACAAGCGTATGCTCTGCGTCCGCCCAAAAGAAGGAGCCGACTCTGCCGGCTACCTGGAGTGCCCTATCGACCGGCAGGCGCTGCAACGCCTGAACGTAGAAAGCCCCATTGTAAAACTCGCCCTCGGCGTCTTGTTCCCTATGAATACACTCTCGCTCTCGAAACATCTGTTTCTTCATAGTAATGCCCTACTTTCCCGCGCCGCATCGCGAAGATAATATTCAATAAAAGTCGGGGCTTTCGTTTGGGTGAGAGTTGTTACGGGGCCAACCACCTGCTTGTCGTTACCAACAGCTTTTCGCTTGAAGCGAGATGATGCCACTGCAGTGAGAAACAGTCAACGATTCAATTTCGATGGGATTCGCCGAGAGGAGCAAACTATGGCTTCGGCCGGCCTTCGAATATCTCTCGAATTCTTGAAAGGTCGTCCGTCGCTCGTGAATTTCGATCCCCACGTTGATGTTTAGCTTCTTCAACTCGACGTGCGCGTCGTTCTTCACGCCTTTCTTCACGGCGTTGTTCACGGCGTTCCGCACGTCTTATTTCTTGATTCAGTTCACGCTGACTGGCGAGTTCTTCTTCGAGCGGTTCATCCTGTTTGCGCGGTTTAGTACCGTTTCGCACAGTCCGCGGCGCTGGTGCTCGCGAAATCAACGGCGGTGAGGTTGCCGGAACGTTCTTGACTACAGCTCGTTGATCCGGCTGATTCCTATCTAAAGCTGTGGCCTCGGGCTCCTGTGCCTCAACTACCGGTTCCGGATCCTGCGACTCGATTGCCGCAACCCCGGATTCCAACGATGGTTGATTTTGACCAGCGGAATCGTTCGCAGTTATATCGCTTGCCTCCTGCTCGGCGCGTAGCTTGTAGACAAACGTGGCGGCAAAAGCTCCGATAAAGAGGGCTACAACGATTGCCGACCCAATAAATATATTCCTCACCGAGCGCGACTTAGCTTCGACGACCTCGAGTGGAACTACCGGGCGAGCGGATAGAATCGTCGATTCCTCATCGAAGTGCGGTTCATCAAGCAGTATCTCGTCTCGCGAAAGATCTGGTTCTGTTTTGTTTACTTCCATAATCCCTTTAAACCGTCGGTCTCATCTGCCAGCATCGATTTGCGAAGCAAGCCTTGAAAAAGCCTTTGCAAGCAGGGGGCCACGCGGGGCATTTGGGTCGGGCTGCCAAAACCCCTTTAAGAACCTTCGGTGGTAGATTGAGCGGGCGGCGTGAATGATCGAAGAGACGACGATATCGTGCACTAAAACAACGCGCCCGTCTGTATGGACAGAACGGGCGCGGAATTGTTGTGATTTGAAGGCGGGCTAACGACTCACTTTTTGAGGTTTTGCACGACGGTCATCGAGAACGTCGATGCTTTCTTTTACGCGGTTATAGATGCCATCCGCATCAAGCCCATATTTGGCGAGCAGCAGCTTTGCATCGCCATGCGTCACCAGGCGATCAGGAATTCCCATTCTGACAACTCGCACCTTGTCCTGAAGTCCGTTTTCCTCCAGCAGCTCCATAATGGCCGAACCGAAGCCCCCAGCCAAATACGCTTCCTCCACCGTCACGATTAACCGTTTGGTTTGCGCCAGGGCAAGTAACAATTGAGCGTCCAGAGGCTTAACAAATCGGGCGTTGACTACAGTGGCCTCGATCTTATCCTTGGCCAGGTGCTCCGCAGCCTGGAGCGAGGGATGGACCATCGAGCCATAAGCAACGATGGCAATCTCGCCACCGTCGCGAAGGATTTCGCCCTTGCCGATTTCCAGCGCTTGCGGCACTCTGCTGATGTCAACCCCGACTCCATTGCCACGCGGGTATCGCATTGCAGCAGGGCCGACGTGCTCAACCATCGTCAGCATCATGTCGCGCATTTCGCCTTCGTCTTTCGGCGCCATAACTACGAGATTTGGCACTCCCCGCAGATACGCAATATCAAGCAGGCCGTGGTGCGTCGGGCCATCGCCCCCCGCCAAGCCGCCGCGGTCTAAACAAAACTTCACATTGAGATCCTGTATGCAGACGTCATGCACAAGTTGATCGAATCCGCGCTGTAAGAATGTGGAATAGATTGCGCAGACTGGTATTAGGCCTTCGCAAGACATTCCGGCGGCAAAGGTCACGCAGTGTTGTTCCGCAATACCAACGTCAAAAGATCTGTCCGGAAACCTTTCGAGCGGAGTGCAAACACCGGTACCGTCAGGCATCGCGGCTGTTAAAGCGATGATCTTCTCGTCTTTCTCCATCAAGTCAGCCAAAGTGTTTCCGAAAACTGCCGTGTAGGTCGGAGCGCCGGCCTTTGCCTTGAGGGCCTGTCCGCTCTTCAGATCAAACGGGCCTGTGGCGTGCCAGCGATAGTAGTCCTTCTCCGCCTGCGGATAACCTTTACCTTTGGTCGTGAGCGCATGAACGATGACGGGACCATCAACAATCTGTTTAGCCTCATTTAATGCCGCCACTAACGCGCGCGGATTATGACCATCCACGTAGCCGATATATTTGAAGCCCAGCTCGCTGACGAGCGCGCCTGGCAAGACCGCAGCAGCAATGGCGTCTTTGACTGTCTTCGCCGCGTGATGCAACCGCTCGCCGACTGATGGAATTGCCAGCAGTGTTTCCTCTACTTCGTCTTTGAAGCGATGATAATTGTGCGCGCCTTTGATCCGATTTAAATAACCGGTCAGCGCTCCAACAGCAGGCGCAATCGACATCTCGTTATCGTTAAGGACGACGATCAGACGACTCTTCAGATGACCAGCCTGGTTAATCGCCTCCATTGCCATACCACCGGCAAGCGAAGCATCTCCGATTAACGCAACCACATGATGGTCCTCGCCTTTTCTGTCGCGCGCGATCGCCATTCCCAGAGCGGCCGAGAGCGACGTCGACGCGTGACCAGCACCGAAAGTGTCATACTCCGACTCGTCGCGGCGCAGGAATCCGCTGATGCCTCCATACTGTTTAATCGTCGGCAATAAAACGCGGCGGCCGGTCAGTATTTTGTGTGCGTAAGCCTGGTGCCCGACGTCCCAAACCAGCCGGTCGCGCGGAGTATCGAAGGCATAATGCAGTGCGACAGCCAATTCAATGGCTCCAAGTGAAGCTCCCGTGTGGCCGCCGATTCGGGACATTGTTTCCAGGATAAGTTGCCGGATTTCGTCGGCCACCGTCCGTAAACTTTCCGGCGGCAGACGGCGCAGATCGGTAGGCGAGTTAATTTTTTCCAGAAGATTCATTTGCGCGTTATTGTAACGTGACGTTTCAGATTTTGGCCACCTATAAGACTTTCACGATTCTGTCCCAAATCTTCCGCTACAGACCCTTCTGCTCTTTGCGATGTAAAGTACTCTGCCCAACTTAAAAAGTCAATCCCCGGATCTTTCCAAACTTATCTAAAGCTTCCAGCGTCTAAACCGGGGAACAAGAGAACTCAGTCTAAATCCCCAAATTTTAAGAAACGAGAAGCAACAAAGGAGTTGGAGAAGGATGTTGTCAATAAAACGTTTAGCAGTAATTCTGGGAATGATATCGGCTGTCAGCGTAGTCGCCTTCGCACAGCAGCCGGCACAAACTCCGGGTCGGGAAGGAGTTCGCCGCGAGCGAATGGAGCGGCGGGAGAAGCATCGGGAAGACAGGGGCGAGCGCATGAAGATGCGCGGGCATCGTGAGCGTGGCCTTGCTTTGCGCGAGCTAAATCTTAGTGATGCGCAACGTGAGCAAATTCGGGCCATCACTCAGCGCCGGTTGGAAGCCACGAAAGCCCAGCGCGAAGAATTGTCGCAGCTGCGTGAGAAGAGACTTGCGGGCACATTAGCCGCCGCAGATGAAGCCCGCGCGCAAGCCCTTCGAGAGGAAATCGGCTCGGCCATGGAAGGCATCCGTCTGGAAACACAAGGTGTTCTGACGGCCGAACAGAAAGCGCGACTCGAGCAGTTAAAGGTCGAACGCAAAGCAAAACGTGAAGAACATCAGGCTGAGCGTAAGGTCAGACGCGAACAACGATTCAAAGAACGACAGCAGCGTTTGAACAAGAACCTGTTTTAGTTCAAGCCCTGGTCGTGCAGTACAGGCAAATAGAGTACAACCTTTAGGTTGAGTTGTTCGGAAGAAGCAAGCTTGTACTCTATACGCCTCTTTGGTCCGGTCCTCGATGAGGGCCGGACCTTTTGCTTTTAGTCGACCACAATCACTGACCGATAGCCACTGGAGCAGGCGCGCAGCACGTGGCCGCTGCGTTTGTTGTAGCTACAGCTTTGTTGGAATCTGCCTCGACGACCTTGTCCCCGCATTCGCAGGCCTCGGTCTCAGGCAAGTTGTCCTTAAGCACCACGAAGGCCTCCCATTCGTTGCCATCGGGATCGCGCACCCACGTCTTGTCCTGAGTGGCGTAACAACAGTTCGTCTGCATCTCCTCGCGTGTCACGAGGCCGGCCGCCTCCCACTTCTGTCGCATCGCCAAAACGTCTGACGTCGAGGCGACTTGAATCCCCAGGTGTGAAAGCGCTCCGCGCTCGTTGAAGGGCACCTGGTTCAATGTCAGATTCAGTGGTGGGTTTTGCACATCAAATTTGGCGTACCCCGTGCGCACCTTGCTCGGTTCGATACCCAGCATCTTTTGGTAAAACGTTATGCTTTGCTCGACGTTTCTCACGTTTATCGCGACGTGCGCTTTCAGCGCGTTCACCCGCGCATCTGTCTTGCTTTCCATGTCTGCCTCCTCTATTATTCATATTCGCCTTTGCGAATGTGAAGTTAAAATACCTGACGGGCAAACATCTGTCAAGGCGTATATGTGAAAAAGATCCTGGCTACGCGAAGAGTACAGATCAGACCGCTTTTTCGAGAGGACTGGGACAGGGTCCTGGCCATCTATCTCGAAGGAATGGCCACGGGTTTGGCCACCTTTGAAACCGCTGCGCCTACATGGGAAAAGTGGGACTCGGCACATCACAACTTTGCGAGACTGGTGGCGGTTTCCAACGAAGACGGCCAACTGGCAGGTTGGGCTGCCCTCAGTCCTGTTTCAAGTCGTGCCGTTTACTCGGGAGTGGCGGAGGTAAGTGTTTATGTCGGTAACGAATTCCGGCGCCAGGGCGTAGGTGGAATGCTGCTGGACACTTTGATCGAGCAGTCGGAGAGCAATTCGATCTGGACGTTGCAGGCGAGTATTTTTCCGGAAAACAACGCCAGCATCGCTTTGCACGTCAATCGCGGATTCCGAGAGATAGGCACTCGCGAGAGGGTGGCAAAGCTGAATGGCATCTGGCGAAATACGGTGCTGCTTGAACGACGCAGTCAGATTGTCGGACTTGGGTAAATCGAATCGGGTAGGACAGGCATTCCTGTCTGTCGGACTTTCGAGAGATTCCTGACTGGCTAAATCAAGCTCCCGGCGATTGTCCGACAGACAGGAATGTCTGTCCTACTTTGAACACAAGTATCGGATAGAAAAAGCGGACTTTTTTCGCTTAAAATCGTGCTTCGGGAAGGAACCAACAGCGGCCCAAAATCGTATTAACTACACTAGAAATACAAATCAAAAATGGCAGGCAAAGAACACAGCAAGGAATACAACATCGAGCTGCTTTTTAAGGCTCTGGCAGACCGAACGCGCTTGCGTTTGATCAACCTCATGGGCGACGAGGAGATATGCGTTTGCTTTCACGTTGAGGTGTTGAATATCAGCCAACCTAAAATCTCGCGTCATCTTGCCTATCTTCGCCGCGCGGGCTTGGTTTCTGCTCGACGCGAAGGCAAGTGGATACATTACCGGGTAGTCGAACCACCCGAGCCCCATGCGGCCAAGATCTTTGCCGAAGTGCGAGGGTGGCTCGCTAATGATTCTGCAATGCAGCTCGATCGTGCTCGGCTCACAAAAATCTGTTGTGCTCCACAAATGCCGATGCAGCTACAGAGAGCACCACGCCCCGCCGGCCTGGTCGCCTAACGACCGAAAGGAACAAGCAAATGGTTGCCGCGATTGAACCGCTTCTGCGCGAACAGTTGATTGATCGACGTCAAAAACTCGAGACTGTAGCGCATGGATTTCACCGTCCACCCGAGTTGGCGCAGCTTCTACAGGAAGTGGATGCCGCACTTGACCGTATGGACCAGGGAATATACGGATTGTGCGAGGTCTGTCATGACCCGGTAGAGACTGAGCGATTGTTCGCGGACCCCTTGCAACGGTTTTGCCTGGACCACCTGACTTCAAGTCAGCAGCGCGCTCTGGAACAGGATCTAAGACTGGCCGCACAAATCCAGGCCGGCTTACTGCCGAAGACCGATCAGAAGGTCGATGGTTGGGAGGTTTCTTATCATTACCAGGCGGCGGGCCCAGTCAGCGGTGATTACTGCGACCTCATAACGGCCGACAATAAAACCATGCACTTCGTTCTGGGCGATGTTTCGGGCAAAGGCGTTGCGGCGTCAATGTTGATGGCCCATCTTCAGGCAATGTTTCGTACGCTGGTTTCCATCAACCTGCCTCTAGATCAGATGGTCGAACGAGCCAGCCGCGTTTTTTGCGAGAGCACTCTGCCTACGCAATTCGCAACGTTGGTTTGCGGCCGGGCAAATGGAACCGGCGACATTGAACTTTGCAACGCAGGCCATTTGCCGCCACTGCTGTTGCAAGACGACAAGGTTACGAGCATTGAGGCGACAGGTCTTCCCATGGGCGTCTTTTGCAGCGAAACTTTTTCCGTAAATAAGGTGCATTTGGACGAAGGCGACACGCTGTTTCTCTACACCGACGGTCTGTCGGAGTGTGTAGACGACGCGGATAACGAATATGGGGCGGAGCGGCTGTCGAAGTTGTTAGGTGATAATTGCCATCTGTCACCAAGTTCGCTAATCGCGCTTTGCCGCGAAGAGCTACAAAGCTTCGGCGCAAGTGATTTGCTGCGCGATGACTTGACGATCATGGCGATCCGTCGTGCGAACTCCGCTGTATGAGTATAGAACTTTCAGGGGAGCAGACGCCTTAGCTAGCTCTCAGGTAAGGTTGGAGGGCACGCCCCCGCTCTTCGATGTGTACCTGAGTCGATGGTTCCTATTCCGCAACTTTCAGCTATATCACAAAGTGAAGAAGCTCTGTTGTTTCCTGGTTCTACCTGCGCAACGAAGAGCGGGGGCATGCCCTCCTTCCCGACCTCGAGAGAATCGAGTTGCATATTTGCTTTCATGGGACTCATAACTAGGTGTGTGCCACCCGGTTCGCCCCTTACCTTGACAATCCGTCGCCGCAGATTAGAATGATTTTCGCTTTGTACGGAGATGTGGCCGAGTGGCTGAAGGCGGCGGTTTGCTAAACCGTTAAGGGTCAAAAGCCCTTCACAGGTTCGAATCCTGTCATCTCCGCCATAAAACAGAGGTCAGAAGTCAGAGATCAGAGGTCAGTAAGAGGCATGCAGTTCTTTTCTACTGACTTCTGACCTCCGACCTCTGACCTCTAATTCTTTTGACCTCTGATCTCTGACCGCTGACCTCTGATTCTTATGACTGTTCGCGTACGCTTCGCTCCATCACCAACCGGTTATTTGCACATCGGCGCCGCACGTTCGGCGCTATTCAACTGGCTCTACGCTCAAAAGACCGGCGGGAAGTTTCTGCTTCGGATCGAAGACACCGACCTGCAACGTTCCACCGACGTGTCGACGCGCTCGATTGTTGAGGGACTGGATTGGCTCGGCCTCCATTTCGATGAAGAGATGGTCTTTCAGTCAGCCAACGCCGACAAGCATCGCGCGGCTGCCAACAAACTCGTCGACGAAGGCAAGGCTTATCGTGATTTCACTCCCAAGGCACAGCGTGACGATACAAGTGTGAAGCAAAACATCGCGGATCGCGCGCGCGCC
>DASQKG010000437.1:0-49635 GCA_035630655.1 Pyrinomonadaceae bacterium | reverse complement strand
TCTGTTGCGGGCAATGGACTCCGCTCCGTCGACGCATCAGAAACTAATTGCCGGTCTAAACAGACGCAAAATCTCTCGCCGATGGATCTGGCCCATGGTGGCCGGCCTGGCAATCCTGCTCACAGTCATAGTTGGTTGGATCTTTTTTAAGTCAAGACCATCGGCCCCCGATTGGACGCGCGCCACTCACAACCAACTCACAGATCATCCCGGAACAGAGTTCTTCCCCAGCCTTGCGCCGGACGGGAAGAGCTTTGTCTACGCGAGCCAGGCCAATGGAAACTTCGATTTGTTTCTGCAGCGAGTGGGTGGAAAAAATCCGACGCTGTTAACCAGGGATTCCCCCGCAAGTGATAGTCAACCAGCCTTTTCGCCGGACGGCGAGCGTATAGCTTTTCGCTCCAACCGCGAACCTGCCGGGATCTACCTGATGGAGGCCACCGGCGAAAATCTGCGCCCGGTTACAGCTGGAGGCTTTAATCCCTCGTGGTCTCCAGATGGTAAGGAGATCGTCTATAGCGAGGCAGGCCGCGACGTGCCGAGCGTGAGGAACACAGTTCCCAGCAAACTTTGGATAATTAATGTTGAAACCGGCGCCAAGCGACTGCTGACAGACCGCGACGCTATGCAGCCGGCCTGGTCGCCAAGCGGCGCGCGCATCGCGTTTTGGTTTATGCCTCCAAGTGTCGGACGAAGCGACATAGCCACAATTGCTCGGGATGGAGGTGAGGCGCTGGTAATTACGAAAGATGCTTCGACAAACTGGAACCCGGTTTGGTCGCCCGATGGTAAGTATCTTTACTTTGCCAGCGATCGCAGCGGCAACATGAATTTCTGGCGCGTCGCTATGGACGAACAGACTGGCAAAGTTTTGTCAGAGCCGGAGGCCGTTGTTACACCTTCGAAGTTCAGCGGGCATTTGAACTTCTCGCGCGACGGCAAACGGATGATCTATGTTCAAACGAATAATCAGTCAAACATTCAGGCTGTAGAGTTTGACGCAAACAGGGAAAAGGCGGTGGGCGAACCCTTTTGGATCACCCGAGGAGACCGCCAGATAGTTCGTCCCGAACTGTCGCCTGATGGCAAACAGTTTGTCATGCGGGTACCGCGTCGTACGCAGGACGACATTGTTTTAGTAAGCCGAGACGGCAACAACTGGCGCGACTTAACCAACGATAAGTTCTTTGACCGGTACCCGCGCTGGTCCCCGGATGGCAAGAAGATCGCGTTCGTCTCGGACCGCAGCGGATCCTACGAAATCTGGACGATTGACGCGGACGGTACGAATCTTCGACAAGTAACCTTTGAAAGCAAGGGAGACACCAGTTTTCCGCTCTGGTCGCCTGACGGCAAACAACTGCTTTTCCGAACGGATCGCGTGTGGTACACGCTTGATTTAAGCAAGACTTGGCAGGAGCAAACCCCGCAGCCTTTACCGCCGATGAACAATCCTGATGACCACTTCGTCGCCTGGGATTGGTCGGCGGACGGGAAGAAACTATGCGGACAGTTTAGCGGCAGCAGCGGAGACGGAAGCGGGTATTATTCGTTCGAAACAAAGCGCTACGAAAAGCTGACCGATTACGCATCCCAACCGATGTGGCTGCCGGATAGCCGTCGCTTCATTTTCTCGCGCGAAGGCAAAGCGCTCATCGCGGACACTGAGACGAAGAAAGCGCGAGAAATATTTTCGCCCTCGCGGGAGCATATTCGCGCCGTCGCAGTCAGCCGGGATGCTCGGCTGCTGTATTTCACACTGTTCTCATCAGAAAGCGATATTTGGCTGCTGGAGCTCGACTAGGTACGCGCCGGACATGATTAAGGATAACCGAGCAGGTAGAGATCTCGAGGTAGGGAAGGGTGGCTTGCCCCCGCTCTTCGATGGGTGAGAGTTGCCTAAATTCCTTAAGGATTGGACTTGCGCGAGGAAGAGCGGGGGGCAAGCCCTCCTTCCTGCCCTGAGGGATGACAAAAGGTTCATCCCCAGGGTTGTTAATAAATCCTCCTGAGGCTCGTTTGTAACTGTGGAAAGCGATTTTCAGGAGGCAACTGTGCTGGCAGCCGTTCAAACTTTGAGACTTGTGAAACAACCCCCCGGAGAACTTGAAGTTCTCTTCCAGACGCATCATGACCGCGTTTTTCGGACTGCGCACCGCATTACCGGCAGCCCGGCGGACGCGGAAGACGTGCTTCAGACCGTGTTTTTGCGGCTCGTAAAGAGCCCCGAAGGTTACGACCTTTCAGCAAATCCCGAAGCCTACCTATCCCGCGCCGCAATCAATGCTTCGCTGGATCTAATGCGAAGCCGCACGCGCTCGAGGTTGGTGGGCATCAGCGACCTGGATGCCGACGCGCTCGAGAGCAAGTTTCAAACCCCGGAAGCCGAACACGCCGATAGGGAACTGCATGAACTTATTCGAGCGGCGGTTTCGCGTTTGGGAAAGACCGCGGCGGAAATGTTTGTCCTCCGTTACTACGAAGGTTACGACAATCAGGAAATCGCGAAGATGCTGAACACTTCGCAAATGGTAGTGGGCGTGGTACTGCATCGCGCTCGCACACGACTAAAAAAAGAGATTGGGCACTTTCTGGAGAAACATCATGAAAAGTAATAATGACTTTGACGCCATCCTCGACCAGGCAACCGCAGAAATGCGTAACGAGCAAATTGATCCGACGGTGGTGAATAAAGCGGCGGAGCGTGTTTGGGCGCGCATCGCCGTTGAGGCCCCCGTGCAAACTACTGAAGCGGTATCGGCCGAGAGAATTGAGAACTGCGCCGATTTTCAGTCGCTCATTCCCGCCTACTTGAGTGGGAACTTATCAGAAGCCCGTTCGCTGTTGCTGGTAGACCACACACACGAATGCATCCCGTGCCGTAAGGCAATGAAGGACGCCCGTTCGCGCCGAATGGCGCCCGCGAAGAAAGCAGCTGTCACTCGCCGTTACAGTATTTCGCCGGTGGTCCTTCGCTGGGGCATCGCAGCCGTGCTGGTGATTGGACTCGGACTCGTGGCGGTGCCGCTTTTTCAGCGGCTGGCGCCATTCGGCGGTAACCTGGAAGCGACGGTGCAGGCTGCTGAAGGGCAGGTTTATCAAATCGCCGACACTCGCAGCACTCCTGTTAAGGTTGGCGATAAGCTGCAAAAAGGAGATCGCTTGCGCACTGCTAAAGACGCGCATGCGTTCATCCGCTTGGGCGATGGCTCGGTCGTTGAAGTAAAGGATCGGTCGGAGTTTTACATCACGAAGAACCTTCAGGGGACCACGATTCACCTGGACCGCGGTGCGATCCTGGTGGAAGCCGCCAAACAGGGCAAGCAGGCTCTCTTCGTTGACACGGGCGACTCGCGCGTGTCCGTGACCGGCACAATCTTTTCCGTTAACAGCGGGACCAAAGGTTCGCGCGTCTCTGTGATTGAGGGCGAGGTCCATTTGGACCATGCCAACAATGAACGCGTACTGCGCGCCGGCGAACAGGCAACAACCAGTGCGTCGATTGAAAAAGTCGCAGTCAAAGATGAAGTGGCATGGAGCCGCAACTCGGCGCGTTATGCCCAGACGCTGGCTGCCTTCGCTTCGCTAAACAAGGAGTTGGGTAAAGTCTCTCTTCCCGGCGTTCGAAACTCGACGCATCTGTTGGATCTGATGCCGGAAAACACAATCGTTTACGCAGCCCTGCCAAATCTGACGTCGACCATCGTTGAGTCACATCGCATCATGCAGGACCGCATTAATCAGAACTCGGTCTTGCGCCAATGGTATGAGAAGAAGAATTCGAACGAACGCGGGCATAACGTTGATCAGGTGATGGGCACGATTCGAGAATTCGGCGACTACCTCGGAGAAGAGATTGCGGTGTCAGTTTCGATGGATGAAAAGGGTGACCCCGTGGCGCCGCTCGTACTCGCTGAGCTGAAAAACTCCGCCGGCCTCCAGCAGTCTCTCGAGCAGCAGGTTGCGAAATACGCAGGCAACCAGCAGGGAAGACCGGAGATTCGCTTCGTCGCCGACCCGAATACTGCAACGCCTGCCGCAGTCGTATCCGGCAAGAAAGTTGACGAGTTGTTCGTCTGGATTGAAAACGACTTGTTTGCCGCCAGTCCAAAGCTGCAGCAGCTTCAGGCCGTTACCAGCGTCGTACGCGGAGGTGGACAGAGCGGTTTTACTTCCACAGCTTTCCACAATCGCATAGCACAGGTTTACCAGGAAGGCGCGGGTCTGGTGGTTGCCGCCAATCTCGAGCGCCTTATAGAAAAGGCGAAACCTGAGTTACTGAAAAGCGCGGTATCGAAAGATGCGAAGACCTCCGCAGAGCAGAGTGAAAGCGCTCTGAAACAACTCGGGATCTTGAACCTTAAGTATTTCGTCCTGGATCAGAAGAAGGCCAACGGCAAAACCCAAACGCAGGCGACGGTCTCTTTCAGTGAGTCACAGCGTGGCATTCCTTCTTGGCTGGCCGCGCCCGCCCCAATGGGTTCACTTGAATACATTTCGCCGGATGCCAACGTCGTCGCCGGGTTTGTGGTCAAGGATCCTGTGAGACTGGTGGACGATCTGCTCGGAGTTATCGAGACGGTTTCACCTGACCTGCGGAAAAACCTCGATAAGCAAATGGCAGAGCGTGGCGTGGATATTCGTAAAGATATCGCAGCACCGCTCGGTGGCGAGTTTGCCTTCGCGATTGATGGGCCAATTCTGCCCACGCCGGCCTGGAAGATGGTGTTTGAAGTAAACGATTCGCAGCATCTGCAGGAAACACTGGAGCGGATTGTCGGGGAAGTGAACAAGGAAGCGGCGAAGTTTGGCAAGAGCGGATTGGTTTGGGATCGCGCTGAAATCGGCGGCCGCCCTTACTACACACTCAAGTCGAGCGACTTCGGCTTGCTGGAAGTCAATTACACTTACGTTAACGGCTATGTGGTGATGGGCCCAAGCCGCGCGATGGTCGAGCGCTCAGTGCGCGCGCAGGATCAGGGTTACACCTTGCTGCGTTCATCGCGTTTCACTGCGGGTTTGCCGGCGGATGGAAATGCAAACTTCTCCGCCATCTTCTATCACAACCTCGCGCCGCTGGTGCAGCCTTTTGCCGAAAGCATCGCCAGCCGCGCACAGAACCTGCCGCAAGAACAGCAGCAGGCTATCAAGGCGATGGCAGCCGACATGCCCCCGACGCTCGCGTATGCCTACGCGCAGGGCGACAGCATAACGTTTAAGGCCAACACCGAGGGTGGCCCGTTTGGATTGAGTCCAGCGACGATTATGGGAGTACCAAACGCGTTGGAAATCCAGAGTGTGCTGCAACGGGGAATGAAGAAGTAGGACGAGGTCCGAGGTAGGACAGGCATTCCTGCCTGTCTTACCTGGGACAGATAAGCGGCTGTTTATCGAACGACGTCGGACTAGTCCCGTAGGGACGTAATGTTTATAGACCCAGAGTCTTGATGATTACCCGCTCCGGAGGAGCGAAATGTCCCGCTTAGTGGGAACATTTCGCTCCTCCGGAGCTCTAATAAGAGAGTTTAATGCGGTGCCTATAAACATCCGGCTCCTACGGAGCTAAACGCATCGCTTGGTTGCGGTCATTACCCACTCCAAAAACATGAAGCTCATCTCAATCTCACTTGGCTCCTGGTTGCTCGGCCTCTCCGCGATCCTGTTTACATTTCTCATCGTTGAAGGCGAAGGCCTAAGTACGGCAGACATAAAAGGTGCAACGATCATTTCGCTGATCATTGCCGCGTTGCTTTTCTCGCTGGCATATGCACCATCCCTGTTCTGGTTGAGGAAACGCCTGGGCGGTTGCCGGCCCGCGGCGCTTTTCCCGCTCGCATCTGCTTTGATTATCAATATTCCGGTTTTTTTGATCGGGATTTTGGCAATCGGTAGAACTTTAGGGGCGGCAGAAGCGTTTGCATTCATCGGTGCATTCATACTGATGGGTACGGCATTCGGCCTCGCGTTCGTTTGGAATTATCAGAACACGGATATAAAGTCTGCACGATGGCGGTAGCGACAACACCACAGGAACAGGCACGACTCAAAGACCCGGCGAACTTTGCGCCGGTCATCGATCTCAACGACCTGAGCGTCACGTTTGGCGGCCGGCCAATCCTGCAAAACCTGCGGGGCGAATTGCGTGGTCGCGCGATTGGCCTGCTTGGTCCTAACGGCGCGGGCAAGACCACGCTAATTCACACGCTCCTGGGTTTTCATGAACCCTCGTCAGGCACGGCCCACATCTTTGGCCGCGACATCACCACCGACGCAAAGCAAATCCGGTCTCTAATTGGTTACATGCCCGAGCGCGACTCGTTCATCGCGAAGATGAGCGCGGTGCGTTTTGTGCGATTGATGGCTGAGCTTTCAGGCCTGCCGTCGGAAGCAGCTCTCGAACGGGCCCACGAAGCGTTGTTTTATGTCGGCCTCGGCGAAGCTCGTTATCGCAGCCTCGATACGTACTCGCTGGGGATGAAGCAGCTTGCCAAGTTGGCCCAGGCGATCGTGCACGGGCCTCGATTGATCTTTCTTGACGAACCCACTAACGGGCTCGATCCTCCGGCCCGGCAAAGAATGATTAAGCTGGTTCGCGAGATTCGCGACAGCGGTAAGGCCAACATCGTGCTGTCGTCACATCTGCTCCGCGACGTTGAAGAATGCTGCGAGGAGATTCTGATTCTTAAAGAGGGCCGGCTGGCGGTCTATTGCAATCTCGAGGAAGAGCGCAAATCAAATCGCAAGTTTTTACTACTGGAGACCCGCGGCGATCAGGACAAGTTTGTCGAGTCAGTTGAAAAACTGGGCTGCGAGTACGCGGTCACCGGAGACCATCGCATAAAGATCGTTCTCCAGGGCGGCGTCGACGTGCGCGATCTGTATCGAGTGGCCTCCGAGCATGGTTTGCAAATCCGGCGGTTGAGTTATAAGCGCGATTCGTTGGAAGACATCTTCCTGAAAGCGATGGAGAACGGTCATGGCGGTTTATGAGCTGACCTACAAGCAGTTTCTCGGCAAGCTGACGCCGGAGTGGAACCGGTTCATGGTGATCCCGCGTCATGCCTTCCGCGACGTTTTCAAGTCGAAACTCTTCACGGCGTTCTTCGTGTTTTGTTTCATCCCGCTCCTCGTCGAAACCATACTTATCTACCTGCATCACAACGTAAACGCTCTCGCGATCCTGCAGGTCAACGTTCGGGAGCTGCTGCCGATTGACGCGTCATTCTTTATGACGTTCACCAGTATACAAAACGGATTTGCATTTTTCGTGACGCTTCTGGTTGGACCGCCTTTGGTTGCGCGCGACGTTAGAAACAACGCTCTGCCGCTTTACCTGTGCCGTCCATTCTCGCGGGCGGAGTATGTCCTCGGCAAGATGGCCGTGCTTTTGATTCTGCTGTCAGCGATGACCTGGGTGCCGCAGTTGCTTTTGTTTGCATTCCAGTCGTACCTGCAAGGAGCGAGTTGGTTCGCGAACAACCTCTCGATAGCGGGGGCGATTTTCATCAGCAGTGTGGTCTGGATAATTTTGTTAGCTCTGCTCTCGTTGGCGATTTCGGCGCTCGTTAAGTGGAGGGTCATTGCCAGCGCTGCCCTGCTTGGTTTGTTTTTCATCCCTTCAGTTTTCGGAGAAGTCGTAAATCAATTATTCCGGACGCGCTGGGGCAGCCTGGTCAGCATCAACGCGAACATGCGCAATATTACTCTCGGACTCTTTGGGCAGTTTCAGCAGGCAACCACTTTCGTGACGGATTTCGATGGCGAGGTCGCAACGCGCATAGCGCTACACGAGCCGCCGCTGCTTGTCTCGTGGACCGTGTTGTTTTTGATCTCGGTGATTTGCCTCGCGCTGCTTTCGATGAAGGTCAAGGCATATGAAGTAGTGCGGTAGGACCTGCAGTGCGATAGAAAGAGGCGTTCAGAGTACAACCTTTAGGTTGCCTCTTGCGCAACAGGCAAGCTAAAGCTTGGACTCTATACGCCTGTGGCGAAGCAGCCAGTCTGGATTTTGATTTTCTTGGCGCTCCTGGTGTCCTGGCGGCAAAGCAGTAAACAATGAACGACTCGTCTCACATGATTGTCTTTGACGATGTCTCCAAGTTTTACGGGGAGATACTCGGCGTTAATCGTGTGAATCTTCAGATTGCGCCTGGCATCACCAGCCTCGTTGGACCAAATGGGGCAGGGAAGTCGACGTTGATGAATTTGATGACGGGATTGCTGCGACCGAGCCGCGGCAGAATCAGGATTCTCGATATCCCCACGGACCAACCTGAGGAGCTCTTTCGCAAGCTCGGCTATTGCACACAGTTTGACTCTTTCCCTCGAGGACTGACTGGGCGCGAGTTTGTCAGGTCTTTTCTACTGGTCCACGGAATCGACAGAAAGAAAGCCGACGAGTTAACTGTTACGGCGCTCGAGCGAGTGAGTTTGCTTGATGCCGCCGACAGGAAGGTTGCGGCCTACAGTAAAGGAATGCGGCAACGCATTCGGCTGGCGCAGGCGATCGCACATCAGCCGGCAGTGTTGATTCTTGACGAGCCCTTGAACGGACTCGATCCGATGGTCCGCGCTGAAACGATTGCGCTGTTTCGTCAACTGGCGGCAGACGGGTTACATCTGATTATTTCCAGCCACATTCTGCACGAAGTCGACATGATGTCAGACCGCGTGATTCTGCTTAACAACGGTTACGTGGTGGCGGAGGGAAACATCCACGGAGTTCGCGATGAAATGGAAGAGCATCCGATGCAGATTTTCATTCGTTGCGACAAGCCTTCCCGGCTCGCAGCCCAGGTGTTTGATCAGAACCACGTGGTCGAAGCTCGCCTAACCGACGATCGTCTCGGACTGTTCGTAAAGACGCGCGACGCCGACCGGTTTTATCTGCTGCTAAATAGCGTTGTTGCGGAAGGTGAAATCAATATCGAATCGGTGGCGCCGGTGGATGACGATCTAAGCGCTGTATATCAGTACCTGATCGGTTCGGATGGCGGAAGCTCTTGATAGGGGTCGATATCGAAGATATCGGTATCAGAACCGGAAGCAATAGCGACCGGGTCGCCTCTCGCATCAAGCTTGGTTATGGTCAACGACGTCTTTCGCTAACGCGGACCCGGTCGCTACCCGCTTCCGGTTCTGATACCGCAGGGAGGCCTAAGGCGGTTCGATTTGCGGCACAGCTAGTAAAGTTGACAAGAAGAATCTCATGAGCACTTCAACTGCAGACATCCAACCATCTAAACCCCAGAAGCAGCCATTGCCGTGGTCGCTGTGGTTTCGACAGATTCGCGCCATCTTCCGTCTCGAGATTGAGAAAAACTTTCTCGGCCGAAGGTCGATATTGCTTTACCTACTCGCGCTATTGCCGATCGGGCCGCTGGCATTGCTCGCGCCTTTTACCCCGCCAGGCCGCGAATGGCAAGACTTCACGAATTACAACCAGCTTTTCGCGGTCTACTACGGCGGATTGATATTGCGAACGGTCGTCTTCTTCGGTTGTGCCTGGATTTTCATGAACCTCTTTCGAGGCGACATCATCGACAGAAGTTTGCACTTCTACTTTCTGAGTCCTGTTAGACGTGAGGTGCTGGTCGTCGGGAAATACTTCTCGGGCCTGGTAACTTCGATCATTCTCTTCACGGCTACTACCATCATCTGCATGCTCCTGCTTTACGTGCCCCATTTCCCATCTGAGAGCGGGCGGTTCTTTTTTGACGGACCCGGGCTGGGCCAACTGCTGACTTACGCCGGAATTATAATACTTGCGTGCATCGGTTACGGAGCGTTTTTCCTGGTGGTGGGCTTGTTCTTCCGTAATCCAATTATTCCCGCCATCGTTCTTTACGGTTGGGAGTGGCTCAACTTCCTTATGCCACCGTTATTGAAAAAAATCAGCGTGATCCATTACCTCAATTCGCTGGTCCCAGTGCCAGTTTCGGAGGGACCGTTCGCCGTGGTTGCCGAGCCTACTCCGGCATGGATCGCCATACCCAGCCTCATCGTGGTCACCGCCCTGGTCCTGATCATCGCCAGTTATCGTATTCGCCACATGGAAATTCGCTACGGCAGCGATTAGAAGGTTCAACTATGGACGTTCAATTAGCCAGCGAACAGTAGTCGTCCGGGGGCTTTTGGTTCTGTTCGCGCCCAAGACACAGCGTAGCTTCACTTGCGCCCGACGACAGACTCCGTAGGGGCCAAATGTTTATAGATACGCTTGTTAATCTAGGATTTTAGCTCCGTAGGAGCGCGATGTTCCGAGCTGCGACTAGGTTGAATCGAACATTTGAATCCGGCAAGACGATATAGAAATCTAATCCGTAGTCTCAACTAAAACAACACACTATTACCTCACTCCGCAGCAGGTGCCGGACTACGAGCACGTTGACGAATCTGTTACTCTGACGCAATCACACTGTGTCAATCGGCGATTTCACATTTGCAAATCAGGAGGACCTATGACACCTCCGGAGTACATCGAAAAGAGGCTCCAGGATCAAATTGACTGGTACAGTCGACGCAGCTCGACTAGCCAGGCGACGTTTAAGACATTGCGTCGCATGGAAATTGTGGCCGCCGCTCTTATTCCATTTCTTAGCGGTCTGGCAATCAGCGATGGGCGGTATCGTTTGGCGTTGACTATTGCGATTGGCGTTCTCGGGCTGGTGGTCACGGTTATCGCAGGATTCCTGAGTCTGGGACGTTACCAGGAAAACTGGACCGACTACCGGACCACGAGCGAGAGTCTTCGGAAGGAGAAGTTTCTTTTCGAGACTCGAGTTGAGCCCTATGGCGGTGAGGACGCGTTCAATCTATTGGTCCAGCGAGTTGAGACGCTGATTTCAAAAGAGAACACAAACTGGGGCCAATACATCATGAGGCCGGATCAGGAAAAAACCGACAGCAAGAAATAGGATATCTCGGTTTGAGACGTGAGCTGGTTAACACTCATTCCAAAGATCGGCGTCGAGATCGCGAAAGGCACTAGTCCCACGGGGTCCTGCTTCACCAATGCCCGTTTAGAATGCGGACTTGCGCCCTCGGGCGGGCACAAGTGCCCGATCTAAACGGGAAGATAAACGGCAGGATTAGTTAAATCATTTCGCTTCCTTAAGCTCCCTCAACAATTCTTCTCGGAAGTAGCCCGAAGGAATCGTGCCTTGCTTCATAAAGAGCACGTGAAAACTCTTTGGTGAGAAGCGGTCGCCGAGTGCGGCCGTGGCTTCTTTGCGCAAGGCAAAGATCTCATCCTTGCCAAGCCGGTAAGTGATTGCCTGAGTTGGCCATTTCGAATAGCGAAAGATAGCATTCTCGGCCGATTTGCAGCTTGCCTTCTTCGCCTCGCTTTGCGTTGCCGAAGTATCGCTACACTTGCCGGGCAGAAAATCTACTATCTCGGAAAAAAGGTCCACCGCTTCTGTATAGCTCATGCGATTGGTGTGGATTCCTGTATCCACCCGCACCCTCAGGTCGCGATAGAGTTTGCCCTGCAGTTGATACAGTCGCTCTTCAGGGGTGTAGAAACCTTCTGGAAAGCCTGGCTGCGGTTCGGCCATCAGCGCCTCGGCGTAGAGGGCCCAACCTTCTGCGGCCATCGAGTCTTCCCACATCGAAGACGAATCTTCGACGGCACCCGGCGTCAACCAACGTACGCCGGTGATGTTGTTTCGAAACAGAGTCATTACTTTGTAGTGCCAGTCATGACCTGGAAAGCCTTCGTGCGCAGCGAGGTCGGCGAGGGCAGCGCGATTGTTTGATTGGAGCGCCGCCTGGTTGTTGTCAGTCGTGGTTACATAGAAGCGCCCCACACCGGTTCCTTTGAATGGCGGCGCTGGATAATACGCCGCACCATCAATTGAGGCGCGCAGCGGTGGCGGAGTCTCAACAACCTCGAGTTTGTAGTCGGTGGGCACGTCAAAGACTCCCGTCTTACGGCCATACTCAACCAATCTCCTTGCCGCGTCGTTGTACCACTGGACCATCTCCGCGTCCGATTTCGGATAATCTTTTGAAAGCTCGTCGAAGACGGCGCGGACCGCAGCCGGCCCCTCAGCCGGCAGAGTTAACTTGTTCTTCTCGCCGATTTTTCGTGCCAGATCGATCATTTCCTTTTGAGTCGCCTCGACGATTGGCATCGCTTCTTCATAAAGTTGTGCCGCCGTCTTATCCACACGCAAATTATTTTTGACTGCCCAGTTGTATTCCTCTTCGCCCGATGCATAGCGATCCGCACGAAATTCAGGCTTAAGGCCGGAAACGTCTTTCTTGGTGGCATCATCGAAAAAGGTCCCGGCTACGAAATCGCGCAGACCACGATATGCGGCCGCGGCCTGTTTTGAAGCGTCGCGAAGTTGGGACAGTATTTGTTCCCTTTGGGGCCCCGAGACCCGGTCTTCCGCAAGTTTGGGGAGTGTTTCTTCGAAGTACTTGGCATTCGCTTCTGAGGTGTCGAGGCCGTTGCGAATCAGCATCCGCCAATCTGGCGTGTTGTTTGACTTAACGCCGGCGTTAATCTGGTCCTGCGCCACCTTGAGAAAAGCAGAAATTGAAGCAACGCGTTTGCCAACGAGGGTCCATTCTTCCGCGGTGCCGTAAGTTTTGTCGCCCGTTTGCGACATCCCCTGCAGTTGCCAATCAACCGCGCGAAAAGGTTCGTCAGTGTAAGTATCAAGCGCGCGTTCCTGATAACGCCGCACCTGATGCTGGCGTAACAGAAAATTTATTTGGGCCAGGGCAACTTCGCGATTGATTCGTTGGGCCGGCAATAGCGAGGCTGCATTAACCCCCTCAATCGAAGTCTTTGTGCTGGCCAGCCAGCGATCTTCTTCTCGCAACGCATCGGCAGAGTGGTTACGCAACGTGCCATCCACTTCGCGCAGTTTAGGATCCAGTCCAGAGCCGCCCAGGTAGGTGTTGACGGTCGGATTGCGGCGCAAGAACTCCACGACATATTCGTCGTGTATTTTTTTGAAATCCGCGTCGTTATTTGATTGGCTGGTCGGAGCGGTGGTTTGTTGTGTGCACGCGGTGAACAAAAGCATAGCAGTAGCTGCAAGCAGAAGAAGATTCTTCATGATCGTTACCTTTCGATGTTGGGGGAATAGCTCAAGATAACGCTGGCAGGGTTGATTCAGCAAACAAGCACGCTCACTCGCCCTAATTTGTAGGCGTGCCACTCCGTGGGCACCCCTTCGATGCGATTGCCGCAATGTTTCGCGAGGAGCGTGAAGCCGAAAGGAGGGGCGCCCACGGAGTGACGCCCCTACAAATTTAAACGGGTCGTGGTAGTTGCCTTGGCGGCATCATCTGCTGACAAAGGGATTGTCCTTAATCCAAAAGCGCCAGGGCTTATCAACCCACTCCTCGGCATAATCGATTCCTATCCGCGGCCCGGACATGGTTCGCGAACGCGGAATGCGTTCGCCTCCTTCGAGCCAAACACGATTGCCCAGCAAGTCAGCGCCGTCGAGTCGGCGATCGATATCCAATGCGATGCAGAGTTTGCCTGGACCATTTGTAAGGTTGTGGTCCGGTTGCTGATGACGTCGCTTGCGCATCAACTCAATTCCCTCCACAGGTTCGAGGGCTCGGATCAAGACCGCGTGAGGCGTGTCGGCCACGTTGGTGACGACATTGAATTGGTTGTACATCCCGTAAACAAAAAACACGTAAGCTGTGCCGCCAATTGCATACATAGGCTCCGTTCGTTGCGTCCTGCGACCGCCATAAGAATGGGCCGCACGGTCCTGGGGACCACGATAAGCCTCAGCTTCAACGATGACGCCCGAGACGCGGCGGCCTCCACGCGCGGGAACTACAAGAAGTTTTCCAAGTAATTCGCGAGCGACTGTAAGAACATTGGTCCGCGTGTAAAACTCGCGCGGAAGTTTGGTGTTGGTCAGGGTTGCCATTTGAATCAAAGCGGATCTCGATAACCTCGAGGTATGGAAGGTGGGCTTGCCCCGCTCTTTGGTGTTCCCACAAGAGCTTGTTACTCACTGAAGAGCGGGGGCAAGCTCTCCTTCCTTACCTAGAGGTGGCCAACGAGAATTCCTAATGCCACAGTTCCCAGACCATTACAAACGTGATTACGAACCCGATCACGACAATCGCTTTGCGCACAACGCTCTGTCCGACACGAACCGCGCCCTTCGAACCAGCATAACCGCCAATCAAAGCGGCGCCGGCCATCATCATCGCGATGGGCCAGACAACTAGATCAGTTAACGCAAAGCTCAGCACCGCGATGCTGTTAATGCAGATGCCCAGGAAGTTCTTGATTCCATTGGCCCGGTTAATGTCCTGCAAGCCGAGCAGGCCAAGCGCTGCGAGCATTAGAATGCCGTTGCCGGCGCCAAAGTAACCTCCGTACATGGAGGAGAAAAACTGAAACACGATGGCTCCTAACCACCACCCCACTTTTGGTTCGGCCACAATCGGCTGAAGACGCAAGCGACGATTGATGGCGCCCTGGGCCATAAACAGAATCGTGGCGAACAGGATCAGAAAGGGAACCAGGCGCGCAAAGATCGGAGAGGGCGTCCAGATCAAAAGCCACGCGCCAATCGCACCCCCGATCACACTGGTGATTCCCAGCCGCAAGAGAATCGCTGAACTGTTCTCCAGCTCTTTTCGGTAACCAAACAGGCCGCCAAATAGTCCCGGCCACAAAGCCACCGTGCTCGTAGCGTTAGCCACCTTGGCGTCCAACCCCATCCAGAGCAAAACCGGAAATGTTATGAGTGTGCCGCCGCCGGCAATCGAATTGATCACTCCAGCCGCAAAAGCCGCAGCCACGAGTGACAGAACTTGAAGAGGGTCAGAGCTCAAGCTTCAGCTTGCTTCCCACGGACTGAAAGCACTCAGTTGGATTTTAAACAGGAATCGTCATGTTAAAGCGAGCGCCACGGTTTCACAAACATGGACTTTAAAAGCTAGCCAAGGGAATCCGATAGTTCATAGACTGGAATACCCATTCCGTATCCTGAGACTGCAATGATGACAAAAGTCAAAACTGAACGCACCCTGAGTCAAGACCTGCTGCGCAGTTTAGTTTCAGGCATGCTTTTCTTCTTGCTGGTCTGCATTCTCACATCATTTACTTCCAGCGGTCGATCTTCGTTGGCAGCAAGGAAAACCCTTCGCGTCATGACTTACAACATTCATGTTGGCGTCGGAATGGACAAAAAGCTTGACCTGCAACGCATTGCCGACGTGATTAAGAAAGAGAATCCTGATCTGGTTGGCCTGCAGGAAGTGGACCGCGGAGTGAAACGCACTGAAGGCAAGGACGAGATTGTGGAGCTCGCGGGACTGACCGGGATGCAGTATGCCTTCGCGCACAATCTGGACTACCAAGGTGGCCAGTACGGGGTCGCGGTTTTATCTCGTTTTCCGATTCGGCAGATTGATCATCGTAAATACGAGAACCGTCGGGAAGCTGAGAGAAGAGGAATGCTCCGCGTTGAGGTAGATACAGGCGGAGGCAAGATCATCAACTTTGTGACCACGCATCTCGATTACCAATTTGATGACGGCCGTCTCTTTGAAGCAGAACAGATGTTGAAGTTTCTTGAGAACGTGAGGGGACAGCTGATCGTGGTTGGTGATTTCAATGACGAACCAACGGGAAACACTTACAAGCTAATGCTGGCGGGATTTGAAGATGCATGGCTCCGCGGCCGCGCCAAAGACGCAGGATTGAGTTACCCGGCAGATAAGCCGGTTAAGCGGATTGATTACATTTTCACGAGGCGTTCGGATAAGGTCAGGACAAAGAAGGCGTGGGTCGTGAATACCTTGGCTTCGGATCACATCCCGGTAGTGGCCGACATAGAGATTCGGTAAAGGATCCGTTGGTTCTCTCAGGTCGGTCCGAGTTTCAGCCCGCGATAGCGGGCGATAGCATAGAGCCTGGGGTGGAGCGGAGCGGAACCCCAGGTTGATGGTCTAAACATGATTAGAGCCCGCGAAGCGCGGCGACAGCCTTCCCGCGACACGGCTGCCGCCCACTACCGCGGGCTCAGCTTTTTTAAAATGCTATTGGTTCCTGGGGTTCCGCTTCGCTCCACCCCAAGGCTCTACGCTACCGCCCGCTCCCGCGGGCTAGCCATGGTTCCCATTTTCTATTTGGGCTTTCGCCACACCGGTTGAGTCCACGCCACCTTGCCGTTTGACTCCAAAATTTTGGCGCGCACATAAGTTTCATCACCACGGAACTGATATTCCGCGGTGGTTGTGATCGCTTCCTTTAGCAAACGTCCGCCTGCGCCGATAAACTGCACCCGATACTTGCTCGAGCCTTGTGGCTTGATAGTGATCTTTATCTCTCCATCGTTAGCCTGATAGTCGGTTAGCTCTACACCCGTGGAGGCATAAAAATCTCCACGCTCCAGCGCTTCAAGTATCGCCTCAGTGGTCAGTCGTGAAGATCTAACCACGACCCATCCCTGGCCTGGCCGCGCGCTGTTTCTATTCCACGGCTGCTTGAAGGTGTGTGCATCGTCGACCGCAATTCCATAAAGCAATTTTCCGCTGGAGAGAATGATGTCCCAAACTTCTTCAAGCCCGGGTATCCCGCCGCCACCCTCGTTGTTCACTAGATGATGACCGTTATAGATCTCAAAGAGCTTGTCATTCTGAACTTGTTTGAGATCATCCGCTGTAATTGCCCATCCGTAATTGGGATGGTTGATGTGTGGCACTCCGGCAGCGGCGCGCACGGCATCAACGTTCCGTTGAATGGTATCGAGTACGCTCGTTCCATGCTGAGGTTCAACCGTACGTGAGATGTTGAGACCATTCACGTGGATAGGTTTACCTGCAAACACGTCGCTAATCTCCTCGCCCTTGATTACGATGAACTTCCCGTCAGCCGAATGGAGCGCATTGAGACCATCAACGCTGGTGACAAAGTTATGATCGGTGAGCACCAGAAATTGGTAACCATTCTCGCGATACCAACGAACAACGTCGTCAGGCGTGGAATCCCCATCGCTGTTCAAGGTGTGGGTGTGGGTATTTCCTTTGTACCAGCGTAGCTGCGGTTTTTCCGGGGTTTGAAACTGTGGGACTACAGGAGTGGACGCTGCGAATGCCAGAAGAAGCACCAGCACGGAGCAAGCGGCGAAACAGAATCTACTGTTCAGATTTATCCTCCCTGGCCTATTGACCGGCGCGGTTCTTCATGGCGCCGCGTATGTTAAGGAATCCGAGACAGAGTTGCAGAAAAATCAGTGCGTACGCACGGTCGTGCCAGCCCCAAACTATCCATAGCAGATTACTCAGCAGAAACAGCCAGAAGGCCCAGTTTCTTTTGAACTTTCTTTGCGAAGCTATTAGCCACGCTGCAACCACAGTCACGGCCATTGCCGGCCACTGAATTATGTCAATCCAATCCATGCCCGGCAGTGTAACCCAGTCTCATTTGTTTACGCTTTTGTAGTGCCAGCCTGATGAATAGTTGAGCTTTGCACAAAAAGTCGACGGGAAGACTCTCCAACAGGATAACGAGTCCAAGCCCCGCGGTCGCGGGCGTTAGCGGAACCCCAGGATCGAAACCCAAAACTTGCAGAGCCCGTGGAGCGGGCGACAGCAGACGCGACAACAAGAACGCATTGATTCTGCTGCCGGCCGCTTCGCGGGCTTTGACTGATCTCGTCGACGGTTCCTGGGGTTCCGTTCCGCTCCACCCAGGCTTTACTTTAACGCCCGCTACCGCGGGCTTGGACTCGTTCACCGTCGGCTATGCCCCGCGTCGCATTGACCTGGGTGCTTCTTCACACACGAATGCCCGCATGAAAACTCACTGCGTGGTTTCAGCGAGATTCGATTTGTACTTGGCGTTTGTCTGTCGATCGTTCAATTCGATATAGACATAGCTCGGAGGAATAACATTTTGTTCAATCGCGAACCATATCTTGTTAAGGTCACTTGATTTGCTTAGCGCGCAAAATCCGTTGAGCCTTTTCCCGGTGGAGTCGTAAATGTCTACCCATGTGCGCGAGGCCTTTGAGTTGGCGCCGCATGGAGGCAGGCTTGGCGCTGCCGCGAAAAGCTCATTTGGAAAGTTGGCAGAATTTTCAACAAAGTAGTGGTAACGCGTGAAGTCTTTCCCGCCCTGTCAAAAAGGCTCGCCGCCGGTAAAGACCAGCACGGGGTTGGGTTGCGGTACAGTTTGCGTATAGGTCAAACCGTTGCCGGTAAAGAATGTTAGGAGAATCAGATTGACCGTGCACAGCATAAGGGTTCTTCGGAAGTTCATGGGGCTCCTTTTCGCGGTAATGAGGATGTTCCGATTCAGTCGAGATTTTATTAGCGAATTCAATTGAGAAAGCGGGAATGTTCTTATGCCAAGCCGCGTGGGATGTCAATTCCTATCTGTTTCATGGTCCGTGCAGTTTCGCTTGAGCAATTACAGAACGAGAGCGCGGTTAGCGCCGGATGCTTAAGGTAGCGGTCAAATACAAAGGCTTAATTGCTTAGTGTTGAGTAGCCTAAAGCACCCCCCCTGCCGCGCTCTCGTTCTGAAATTAAGTAGCCTGAATCAAACTCCATCAGTACTCAGTTTCATGAGATGGTGCTGAAAAGGGCAGAGCGAGTATGAAACCAATTTTGTTCCGTTGACAGATATGTCCACCATATAGCGAAGAGTTGGAAAGGAATTCTTAACAACAGATAAACTGGGCCAGCCGCATGTCCTCCAAAGTCGACCCGCTCAATCGCAGAATAGATGTTGGCCGGAAGGATGCAGATTAGCATCAGGATCAAGCAAAGTCCGGCGAGTCTTGTCAGGGAAGGAATCCAGACAGCAATGGCGCCTAGAAACTCCAACACTCCTGTGACATATATCAACTCGACCCGGTAAGGCGCCCATGGCGGCAGCATTGCTGCCATTTGTTCGGTCCTGATGAAGTGGCCGATTGCGGTGAACGCGAAGAAAATTGAAAGGCCTACCCTGGCCCGCCCGCTTCGAGGCAGTTTGAGCGGGGGACTCAGGCGACCCGCCAGCGAAAGGATTACGAAGGGCCCCACTAACAGGAGCAGAAGAAACAAGAGTTGCATATCTCAGCGGCTGGCTTTTAGTGACCACAGCAGCATTGCCGAAGCCGTGCCATCCATGGTCGGTTCGTTCGATGCGTAGTATTTAATGTCGTCGTGATAGACAGCGCGTTCATCCTGGAAAGGCGCCAGCGGATCGGGCTCGGTGATGCTGACACCTCGTAGAGATTGAAAGATTTTCCTGTATACAAAATCAGCGGCCGGTAAAGAGCGTGGTGTTATCGACAAAGCAAAGGCCGTTCCCCCACGGGTCATTGGCGTAAAACGAGAGTTCTCCCCAGGGCCGTTTTACTATCTCGCCGGATGCTGCGCCGTGAACATTTTCAGTCGCCAGACAGTTTAGCTCCTTCGCACGCGCATGAATTTCTTCCAGATTGTCGACAGCGAAATAGATGTAGTCAGGGAGGGGCTTCGCCTTTTCGCCGTCAATGGATGGATCAACAAGCGCCAGGATTACCGGCCCGCAGTCGATGTAGTGGCGAGACGCATACGGGATTCTGCGGCCGCGGTCTCCGAGTAGCTTGCCGTAAAAGTCTTCCGCCTGATCGAGATCGTCAACTTGTAGGATTATTCGGAAGAGTGACGGCGCTTCGGCCATGTTTCTTCACCTCGCTGATTTGGGGTTGGATTTCATTGAGACTGCGGGTCGTGTTTTCCGTAACGCTGGGCAATGCCGACAAACTCTCGCGCACCGGTGGCAAACTGAGTTCGCTGGTAGTGCGTCCTTCGATTTGATCAGTGCCTTCTCGTGCCCGTTTCAATCTCTGTACTTCACGAAGATTGATGGCGAAGTTTACCAGGAACGCAGCCGAGCTCATTACCATATAGGCCGCGATTAAAGTCTCGCTAAACTGAAGCTTCTTCATCAGAAGCATTCCGCCAATGATGAAGGCGAGGCCGAAGACTGTGATCCAGAATAATCCGTCGAGATATTCATCGAGACGCTTTTCCACGCCCTTCAATGCATCCGTGGTCGCCAGGTTGGCGCCGCAGCGATTGCAATACTTCAATTGCCGCGACAAAGCATTTCCACAAGTTGGGCAGAACATAACGTTGGTCGTCCTACGCCGTTTTACGTCTTAATTGTGAAAAAAGTTCAAGCCCGCGGTAGCGGGCGATAGCATAAAGCCTGGGGTGGAGCGGAGCGGAACCCCAGGTTGAGATAAAAAAGAGTACCAGCCCGCGGAGCGGGCGACAGTTTGTTGCCTAACGGGCCGTCGCCCGCTAACGCGGGCTACGGTCTTCGCATCCGCGTTCCTGGGGTTTCGCTACGCTCCACCCCAGGCTTTATGCTACCGCCCGCTACCGCGGGCTAACGGATTTGGCGAGAATGACTCTTTGCACAATGGCCCTACTGCATACTAACCATTGCCCAGCATTGTTATCTTTAGCCGGTGGAGTGGCTGAACGCCTTCACCACGCTATTGCATACCTACCGCGTCGTGGATCGGCGCCTGCCGACGAAACACCGCTTCCCACGTCGTAGATGATCACCGTCGGCGCCGAAAGCGTTCCATAGGCGGTTTGGACCTTTATTTTGTGCCCGCGCGATTTGAGTTCAGCGATAGTCTTTTCATCGATACGAGATTCCAGATTGAGCGAACCTGCCAGAAATTCATGATCGTCAAATGAGCTTATGTAGTGCTGCGTGTCGAAGCGTGGAGCTTCGACTGCTTCCTGCGGGTTCATCCCGAATTCGACGATGTTGAGAAACACCTGCAGCAATGCCTGGTCCTGGTTGTCGCCTCCGGGCGTACTCAACACCATGTAGGGGGCACCTGCTTTCAGCACCAACGTCGGCGTTAAGGTGATACGAGGACGCTTGCCTGGTGCGACTACGTTGGGGCTGTTCGGATCAGTCAAAGCTGACTGCAAACGTTGGCCCATTAAGACTCCCGTGTCTCCGGCGACCACCGCTGGAAGCCATGCGCCGCTGGGTGTGGCGCTAAAGAGATTGCCGTCTTTGTCTATTACGTTAACGCAGGTGGTGTCGTTTGCGCGTTCAACTTCCGGTACGGTAGAGAGCCGGCTCACTCGCTGAACAGCGCTGGCCAGCACGGCCTTCATGTTTGAGGGGTCGCCGGGTTGTTGGGCCAGCGAAGCACGCTCTTTTTCAATTAGAGAGCGACGCAACCTGGCATAGTCTTTCGAAAGCAGTTCGGTCGCCGGTATTTTTACGAAATCAGGATCGCCGTAGTAACGATCGCGATCGGCCAGGGCGAGCTTAAGTGCTTCAACAACTGTATGGACATATTCGGGCGAGTTATGGCCCAGAGCCTTTAGGTCATAACCCTCGATAAGGTTTAAGGATTCCACCAGTGCCGGCCCGGCGGTCCAGAAGCCGGCCTTGTAAACTTCATAGCCGCGATAGTCGGCTTTAACAGGTTGGCCCACACGCGCTTTGAATTTTGCGATGTCCTCGGCGGCGAGTAAGCCACCATTCTTCTGCATGTAATCGCCGATTCGTTGTCCCACCGGTCCGCGATAGAAATAGTCGCGCGCGGCGATCAATCCCGCATGTCGGCCTTTTTTTGCGCCGCGTTTCTCAGCGGCCACGATGGCGCGCAGGGTGCGCGCGAGATCTGCCTGCACGAAGATGTCACCAACTTTGGGGACTTCGCCGTTAGGCATGAATATCCTCTTCGCATCCGCCCATTGGGAGAAGACCGGTCCGCGGGTCTTGATGTACTGCACGCGCAGTTCGTCGATCGGGAAACCATCCGCAAGCTCGATGGCCGGTTGGATCACTTCGCTCAGTGACTTGGTGCCAAACTGATCAAGGGCTGTGACACAGGCGTCGAGAACAGCGGGAACCGTCGCTGACAGGGGGCCGGTTGATGGGATCACGCCCGATTTTGCTCCGGCCATCGTGGCCATGCCGGTGCCCTGGTTCTTAGCGCGTTCAATGAAGAACTCCCGCGTCGCTTTCATCGGCGCCTGACCCATGCCTTCAACCACCGAGACCGGCTTTCCTTTTAGTTTTATTAGGATCGGGACCTCGCCCCCGAAAGAGAAGTGGGAAAACTCGATAACAGAGGCCGCCAGAATCGTAGCTACGCCTGCGTCCACCGCATTGCCGCCTATTTGCAAAATGCGCAGGCCGGCTTCCACCGAAAGTGGATGACCGCCGGCGACGACGCCACGTTTACCACGAACCACCGGCCGAAATGTCTGGCCATAGGATGGCAGCGGAACCGAACTGAGCAGGAACGGAAGAATTACCAGGAAAAGGGCGGATCGACGCATTGCTAGACCACCTCGCATGGGGATTGGTTTGAAGGCCTGCGGAATTGTGATCCGGTTTGTCGTAAGAGTCAATGAAAAGGGCGATCCCCAACCATGTACCGGCGGTTATGAAGTCAGTACCACCTCGCGGTATCGGGTGGGTTTTCGATGAAGCAAAAGCGCACGCACCCACCCGCTACCCGCGAGGTGGTACTGACTTCATGACACGTTGCCGCTCATCAGTGGATGTTTGAAGTAGGATCGGGGATTGAGCACGCCTAATCGAGCATTGGACACGCCTAAAAAGACTCCGGGCGCCGACCTCCCCCAAGACCGGCGCCCTTGCCTTTATCTCAGTTCTCCCATGGAGAATTAACGATGGCGGATATTAGATCGGAATTTTTGATCGATGGTTGCGGTAATCTTGCAAAGCCTTCACAAGAACGTAACAAAAATTTCTCAAACGTTTCTCTGTGTGAACAGGCCAAATGATGTCGTAATATGCCCCGGCTTCTATTTCAGTTTAGAAAAGGCGGACAAGGTCTTCATGGCTGAACCTCGCGTTAGGCCTTATGGCTCCTGGAAGTCTCCCATAACCTCTAATTTGATCGTCAGCGGTTCCATCGGAGTTAGCCAGACCTTACTTGATGACGGCGATATTTATTGGAGTGAGATGCGCCCGACGGAAGCGGGACGGAGCGTAATAGTAAAACGCGACTCCGCGGGCATTATCTCAGATATAACCCCATCTTCATTCAATGCTCGCACTCGCGCTCACGAATACGGAGGCGGCGATTACACTGTCCATAAAGGTGATGTCTATTTTTCAAACTTCGCGGACCAACGACTCTATGTGCAGAGGGCGGGGCAACAGCCCGTGCCTCTCACGCCCGCTACGCCCGCGGCCGAATTACGTTACGCCGACGCAATTGTCGACGCTCGGCGGCAGCGATTGATTTGTATTCGCGAGGACCACACAGTCGCGGGTCGCGAAGCAGTGAACAGTCTGGTGAGCCTCGACCTTCGCGAGAATACCGGCGCGGGGCAGGTGCTGGCGTCAGGCAATGACTTTTATTCGTCTCCGCGGCTGAGTCCGGATGGCTCACGGCTGGCGTGGATCACATGGAACCATCCGAATATGCCCTGGGACGGGACCGAGCTTTGGACCGCAAAGATTGGGGAGGACGGGTTACTAGAGCAAACCGAGCGTGTCACTGGAGGCGTTAGTGAATCTGTCTTCCAGCCGGAATGGTCGCCGGAGGGAGTACTTTACTTTGTCTCCGATCGCACCGGTTGGTGGAACTTGCACAGGGTCAATGATGCGGGCGACATAGAAATCGTGCATGCAAGGGAAGCAGAGTTTGGCATGCCGCAGTGGGGATTTGGCATGTCGAGTTATGCATTCGAATCCGCCGATCGAGTGGTTTGTAACTACATCGAAAATGGCATTTCCGGTCTTGCAGCAGTCGATACGCGGACGAAAGAGTTCACACGTCTTGATACGCCATACACCGACATCAGGTATCTCCGTGCCCAAAGTGGTGAAGCGGTTATGCGTGCAGCCTCGCCAACCGCAGCGGCGGCAGTTGTCAGGCTCGATTTAAAAACGGGCAGTATCCAGGCTCTGCGCCGCTCGCATAACCTGGAGATCGATCCGGGATACTTCTCCACTCCTCAACCAATTGAATTCCCCACGGAAGATGGTTTAACGGCTCATGCCTTTTTTTATCCTCCGGCCAATCGCGACTTTCGTGCGCCCGAGGGTGACCTGCCGCCGTTGCTGGTCCAAAGCCACGGCGGACCGACTGCGGCGGCAACCACAGCTTCGAGTTTGAGCATTCAATACTGGACCAGCCGGGGAATTGCAGTGCTTGACGTTAACTACGGTGGCAGTACCGGCTTCGGCCGGAACTACCGCGAGCGATTAAAGGGCAAGTGGGGAATTGTTGATGTTGACGACTGTGCCAACGGCGCGCGCTACCTGGTCCAACAGGGTCGAGTGGATGGAGACCGACTCATGATCACCGGCGGCAGTGCAGGAGGTTACACCACGCTTTGCGCACTGACTTTTCGCCGCGCCTTCAACGCCGGCGCCAGCCATTATGGCGTGAGCGATGCGGAAGCTCTGGCGAAAGAGACGCACAAGTTTGAGTCTCGTTATCTTGACGGCTTGATGGGGCCGTACCCGGAAAAGCGTGAAGTTTATCACGAGAGGTCGCCGATCAATTTCACTGAGCGCTTGTCGTGTCCTGTTATTTTCTTTCAGGGGCTTGAAGACAAAGTGGTGCCGCCAAATCAGGCAGAAATGATGGTCGACGCGCTACGAGAAAAAGGAATCCCGGTAGCTTACATTCCGTTTGCAGGTGAGCAGCACGGATTCCGGCAAGCCCAAAACATCAAACGCGCTTTGGACGGCGAACTATATTTCTATTCACGTGTGTTTGGTTTTGAACTCGCGGAACCGGTCGAGCCGGTTGCAATTGAAAATCTATGAAGAGAGTCCAAGGTCCAAGGTCCAAAGTCCAAGGTCCAAAGTCCAAAGTCAGGACGCATAGTTTAGAGTTCAAGCTTTAGCTTGTGTGGTTGCGAAAAACGCAACCTGAAGTTGAACTCTAAACTATGCGTCCTGTCCTTGACTTGGGACATTAGACATTGGACTTTGGACTTAGTATTCCACAGGCTTGTCTGCGATCGTCGCGGGGCCGCCGCCATGATCGCCGCCGCGGAGCACCTGCGTTTCGTCTACAAAGTATGACTTTCTTCCCGTCTTGCCGTATTCGAGTGGAACCGCGGTCGCCTCAAACTTATTCGACAAGACAGTCACCTCAATCCGGTAGCCATACTTCTCGAACAAGTCTTTGCTGATTAGTCCTTCTTTGGCCAATTCATCGAGCGACGCATAGTTCCCTTTGCCTTTGGTTTCTCTGAAGGTGGACTGCGCGGCCGCGATTGTACGCAAGAGGCTTTGGGCGATTGATTCGTTAGTGACTATCGGAGTTTCGCTGACCTGGCTGGTCATCCCCGCAATCATCAACATGAGCAAGTTCTTGGGTAGATGTAACTCGTGAAGCGAACCTACGCCCTCGTTGGTCAGTGAGTAGGTCATCGGATCGATCACCGGATTAAGACGAGCCATCAGAGCCAGCAGCCTTTCATCGACGGGAGCGCTGGAACCAAATGGATTGTAGAGGTCGATCACGCCGCGGCCGGCATACACCTGGCCCTGCACCTGTCTTGGTTGCCAACGAGTGGAGTTTTTGTAATGGCTATCGGCCGACAGAGTTTCGTTTTTCAAATAGGAGTCGACCACGTGACGAGTAAGGGCCGCATCGGGCGTTAACACCAGAAAGTCACCGATGAAGGCATAGGCGAAGATATTCGCATATGAAGTGATTTCAGTTTCGCCGCGCCGTTCGGTTTGAGCAAAAAGACTCGCCCCTTTAACAGACATGCTATCAACAATCTTAGGCAATAGTTTTCGGACGGCGTCTTTGTCCTTGATGGAAATTGCGATTATCGGAGTTTGATCCGGAGCTCTAATCATTGTTGGCCCATCTTCAGAGGATGGTTCAAGCGCCGGAGCGGGGGTGGGCGTAGCGGCGGGCTGGGGCTTTTTCTTTGGAATGGCCAACGCTATCTCGTTGCCCAGAAGCGGCAATATGTCGTCTTTTACTTTGAGTCCCAGTTTCTTTTCGTATTCGGCAAACGGCGACGAGGGCTGCGTGGAGGCCACTATTTGCGGCTGTACTCTTCGAGCAATCTCAATATTACCGGCCATTGCCTTCACCATGCCGTCGTACACTTGAGCGTAATCCAGCGAAACGCTGACAAACAGTTCCGAATCTGCGGGCATTATGTTTGCCGCGGCGGGAACAATGGCCGGGCCCGATACGAACTGCGGAATGAAGGGTATCGCGTTGGCCCTGCTCTCAGCTTCGTTGACCATCAACGCGCGGACCACATAACCCTCGTCCTCAAAATTCGCCGCGACGGCAATTGCTTCCGGCCATTTTGCCTGTCCGCCAAAGATTAACGACGATAGCGAGAAGAAAGAGGTGTCCATCGGGCCCGCAACCTGAGCAGTCAATTGGCCGCCAGTCGAGCCATCCGGGTTCGGTACCGTACCGGGACCCACGAGCTCGACAGTGACAGGCTCATCAGGCCGGTTTGCCGGTGACGGCTCCCCGGCCGGCTCGGGTTGCGATGGCGGCGTCTGAATCATTTCCGGGGCTGGTGGATTCGCCGCTTCAGCTTCTCGGCGCTTTTGATCCTCTGCTTCCCACTTTTTCCGTTGCTCTTCTTCCTGTTTGTTAATCGACTTCACGTCGAAGTAGACGAACACCGACTCGGAAGAAAACCGATTTCTCGCAGTGGCAAAATTCGGGTCTTCCACCAGCAACTTGCTGCCGCGAGGTTTTAGATCTCGAAGCGCCAGCGGCTTGTCTGTAAGCAGTACCAGAGAGCCGTTCTGTTTAATCACATACGGTGGTTCATTGGATACGCTTTCGGTTTGGGCCGGCATCGCCGGCATGGTCGCGACGTCTGATCCCGGCGAAGCTACCGGCGATGGGCTGGGTTTTGGCATCAGCTTCGGCATGAAGCGGCGCAACGCAGACTCAAACTTCCTGGCTTCGTCAACGGTGGAAAAATCAACCGCAATCAGGACCATTGGGAGATTTGGTTTGGTGGGCCAACTTGCGACCAGCATGCGGGAAGTCGCCAGGGCATCAGCATGCGAGTTGATCCACTTTAGTAACGTCTGAAACTCTTTCGGCGGTTCACTGAGCTTTATGATCGGCTCGAGCAGTTCATTGACTCCGGTAGATCTAACCAGCTGCCCTACGTTGCGGACCTCAGAATAGATTCGATAACTATCTTCGGTAAGGAGCGTGTCGAAAGTCACAACTGGTTCAGCAACTGGCGCCGGCGGAGGTCGCTTTGGTGTTTGCCGTTTTTGTTGTGCCGCGATTGGTAATGCGAGAAAGACAAGTATCAGGAGGACTGTAAGGATGCGTGAGACCAGCTTTGAAATTTCCATAAGCACTCACCTTGTTGGTTAAGAGCCAGACGAACCACTGATCACATGAAGCACACGAAATTCGTCAAACCTTCTGGTTAGGAATTGACGACTCGCCGCCAGACATTCGTTTCGCCCTCGGTCCTGATTAGCCGCCTGACTTCGCTGTAGGCCGCTGCATATGCGGCTCGCATGTCGTCAGCGGATTGCGGGCTCGCAAGTTTTTGCTCGATCTCGTGCACCGTCGGCTTGTGGCGCGGTTGGTAACGGGAAACCAGCGGCCCTTCCTGAGCAAAGTGTATTGCCAAACCTTCAGCCAGCCAACGAGGAGCGCGACCTCCTCCCAGTACGTCAACAAGAGTATGTACGAGTTCGTGCCGTAAGGTTGTTTCCAGAATTCTGCGGCGTTGCAGGGTTCGGAGGGGTTGAAGTTCGATACGGTTGTTCTTTGTTGCCGCCGCGGCCCAGGCAGGCTGGCCAGTTCTGCCAACAAAATCGCCGGTAGTTTCGTTGATAAAGATTTCGAGCGACGGTAAACGCGCATTCAAGCCGGCCGATGTGACGCGTGCAAGCAAGGATTTCCTGCTTGATTGCAGGAAGCTTAGAAGGGCTTCAATTTCCTGCCGCTTAATGTTTCCCGGATAACTGATGCGGAAATCTTCGCTTCTCAGGGTCTGTCGGTGGATGCCGGGGGTATAAGAAGCAAGTCGGCTGGCGCTTGCTGGTCTGTGTGCCTCCTCCGTGTGCTCTGTGAGGCAAGTACCAAGTTTTTCGTTTGAGCAAAGTTTCGGGCCACACCCACAGTCCCGGAGGGACATAATGTTTATAGACCGGATTGGCAACAAGGTTCGCCCAGCTCCAGAGGAGCGAAATGTTCGATTCGAGTCACTCGTCGGTGGGAACATCGCGCTCCTACGGAGCTGCAATCCCTGTTTAGATGGCGGGTCTATAAACATTTGGCTCCTACGGAGCTGGTGCCTCTCGCCTTCCCAGATCAGATCAGCCGAACCACTTGGACCCCCTGCGGTCGCGATTCTCGTAGTTGGAAAGTATTTCGCCAGAATTTGATTGTAGCTGGCGCCGCGCGCGGCCATCACGTGCGCGCCTTCCTGGCAAAGTCCGAGCCCATGACCAAATCCTTTACCCTGAAAGACAAAGTTAGGACCCGAACGAACAATGTCGAAACGCGAACTCTTCAATAGATTCCAACCAAGCGCACGACCTACAACGATCTTGAATTCCCATCCACTTATCGTCACCCTTCGATCGCCTTCGAGCGCAATTAACTCGGCCCGGTCGCTTTGGTCTCTTCTCACGACCGTGACGTTGTGCAGTTGTCCGCCAACGTTGGTGCGCCGATCGCTCTGCAGCGCCTTCAGCAGATGAGCGTGTGAAATTAAATCGGTCCAACTGTGGTGCGGCTGGTTAGCACAATGCTCATCTCTTACGCCTCTCAAGTAAGGCGGCGCGCTGCCGCCCCACAACGTGCCCATATTCGCCGTTGCTCCACCGCATGACGCGCTGAAGTAAGAATCAACTACATTACCGCCGGAGTCGCGCAGGATTTCGCCGCGCGTCCCCTCGACCGCTTCGGTTACAGCGCGTGAGACATAAGCCCCCGACTGCGAATCGATGGGCCGGTATCTTTGGCAATGAGTTGTGGAACATAGATCGTAGCCATCCCGTTCGTGCCGTCCCATATTTTTCAAGGCGTAAGTCCGGCTGGCAATGGCCAGCGCCTTCAATGCTTCCAATTGGTTTTCGGTGCTGCCTTCGGTGGCGACGACGCTGCGTACGTAGTCCTCAAGGGGCAATGCTTGTGTGACGTTTTCGCTAACGAGGTGAACGCGGACGTAGGGGATGGAGACGCGGGGACCCGGCGACGCGGAGAGGGGGGGATTGGATGACGGGAAGTCAGAATTGCCTTCGTGGTGACTCAGCGTCTCCGCCTCTCCGGGTCTCCCTATCTCCGCCCGTGTCGGCATCTCGCCGCTGGAGCGCGTGAATTCATCGAAAACCGGGCGCGCGACTTCAGCAGCTTCAGAGCCGTGTGCCTTCGTCAGAAAAACCAGGACGGCAAGTCTTACTCGGCCCGGCTCCGCCTGGGAATCACCCTCGCTGCCGGCATCTGACGCAAAACCGACAAACCAACCTTGAGAACGAAAGCCATTGATCTGTGTCGCCGTACCTGTTTTGCCAAAGATATAACCCGGAAGCTTATAGAGTCCGGCCGTTTCCGCTGTTCCGTATCTCACGGCGCCGCGCATCCCTTTAACGATTAACTCTCGCTGATCGCCGTTGATTGATAGATTGGCTTGAACCTTCGGCGCGAAATGCTCTGACTTGGCGACGCTTGGGGTAAAAAGGTGGCCGCCGTTAACCAGCGCTGAATATGCATTGATGACCTGGATCGGCGTGGCCAGGACGTTGTCGCTCTCACCGATGGCGTGTTGCGAGCGCCAACCGTTGCGAATCAATTTCCCCGAAGACTCCGCCTCGGCATTGATGCCTGTCTTTCGGCCAAAACCAAATTCGCTCAGAGTGGAAACAAAGGCGGCCTCATTTAGTCGTTCGCCGAGCCTTCCGAAGTAGTAGTTACACGAGTAGGCAAGTGCCTCGGTCGGGTCGAGCGGCGGCAATCCGCGCGGGTGTGAGCAGATGGTGCGAAACTCGTCGTGTGAATATTCTTCGAGGCAGGCATTGCGCGAATCGTCGTTGATTAGACCGGACCGAAACGCTGCCAAGGCAGTGAACGGCTTGATGGTTGAACCAGGAGGGAGATTCTCCTCGAAGGCCAGCGTTGGATTGACGACGGCACGTACACGGCCCGTCTGCGGGTCCATGACGATGACGGTGCCACGTCGCTCGCCCAGGGCACTAGTTGCCGCCCGCTGAAGATTGAGATCAAGCGACTGTTCCGAAGGCGCGTTGGCGGAAGGCTTTGATCTTACGTCGCTTGTAGCTTCGAACGCGATGGTCAAAACAACAACCACCAGGGCAAAAGTAAAAAAGCAACACTGCAACCAAGGTAAAGATCCTGGGTTGGCCGGGTTTCGACTAATGGAGCTTTCCACAAAACGTAGCGCAGAGATTTTCATGGTGCTTGCGGCTCTGCCGCCTTCCGTGCGGTAAGCCTATGGCTTACGGACAATCGAAATAACTGTCTGAGGCTACGCCTCCAGCGTCTACCGAAGCGGAGGCGTAGCCTCATGGGAAAAAACGACCTTTCGGTAAGCCGTAGGCTGCCGTAGGCTTACCGCACGGAATGCGGCAGAGCCGCCACTTAACGCTTCCACGAGTAAGCCTTTCAGACGACGAGACTCGTACATCAAGCAGCCTCGTTTGCAGGGAGACGCGGCGGCGGGTCTTTCGAGAGAAGCGCCAGAGTTTTTACCGTAATGACCCAACCGAAAAGCGTCAGGGCAAACACCACCGCCATCCGCGCGACAAACAGGATGAGCTCGAGCCACGCGTGCTTGCTGGGCGTAGCGCGGAAGAGCAGGAAATAAGGCGCAATCGCGAAGACAACGAACCCCAGCACATACACAAGAACAGAACGCGGGGAGAAAGCCCTTGCCAGCAGGCTCCCGATCTTCTTGAGCGCGTGGCCCAAACCGTCACCGGCCGCGGCCAGCCATAAATGAATCGCAGCCAAAGGCAGGAAAAGACCAAACGTCAAATAACGGACCGTCGATACCATCGCAGCTTTCCAGTCAATCGGCCGAGCGGGTTCGCGCGCTCCCGCAGCAAGGCGTCGCGGAATCTCAGTGGCAGTCTCCGTGAGGCTGGTGCCTAAACGGGCTTGTGCCTTTGCCAGCAAGTAAGCGACGAGAACAGCCAGAGCGATGAGAGGCAGGCTGATCAATAGCAGCTTCCAGAAATTGGAGAACGCTCGCTTTATCAACAAACCTACGCTGGTGTCGTCTCCGGCAGCGATGCTACCCATGATCATCCCCTGCAAAATAAAAAACAGCAGGGGCGCCGCAATTGCCAAAGCAAACGTTGCAACCACCTGAGCCACGCTGGCTTCTCTAACGGCGATGAATGAGTAGAGAGCGCCGAGGAACGCAGCGTAGACGATGGCAATCAGCAGCATCGAACGCCAGCTCTTCAGCACCGTGCGTGCGGCGGTTGCGATCGAATTGAATGTTTCTGTCAGCATTCTGGTTTCCTCGTAGGACAGACATTCATGTCTGTCTGACTTTCGGCTAGAGACTCGTGTGGATCAGGACAACTACTTACATCCCTCTTATCCACCTGTGACAGGCAGGAATGCCTGTCCTACGTTACTTCCGATCCAGGAAGGACATTCTTCCCGAAGCGGCGTTCGACTGAGTCGACGGGCGATACATCAATTCAGCCCGCGTAGGCGCCACGCGGAATTGCCCGGGCACCTGAACACGAATCGCGTATCGGAACGTGGCGTCCCCATCGAAGTAGTCGAGGAAGAACACGGTCCGGTTGTCGCGAAACTCCCTGGAGCTGTACCAGTCAGTCCAATCCTGCCCGGTACCGTAATCGAGATTGAGATTTCCCACGCTCGCGACCTGTTCAACGCCGGCGGGAATAGGATCCTCAATCATCAAGTGACGAGCTTTAGCGCCGTTGATTCTCAACTTCACAACCAACATGTCGCCCGAACGAATTTCACCTCGTAAAGGCTCCGTCTGCCACTTAAGCTTGTAGCCGTCCTCAACCACCTTCAGGCGCAGGTATTCACGCGTGACGTTCAAATCAGCCGAGCCTCGAGCCGCAACGTCTTCCTCACCCGTGTAGTAATCGAGCGACGTGGTGAAGTAAGTCAGCCCTGAACCTCGCTTAACTATGCGTACCTCGTTTGCACCCGCCACGTCGGTAGCTTTGCGCGTGATAGTGAATGTTTGCGATGGCGACGATACGTGCTCGGTCAAAACGTTCTCACCGTTTAGATAAACTTCGACGTCGTAGTTTGGCGAAAGCTCCCGGCTGACTTTCAAATAATCAGTGAGACCGAAGATCGCGAACGCAGTATCTTTCGTCGAACTCCAGTAATGACTATTCCGCCGATTTGAAACCAGCCACCGCGCAACCCGCGGCAGCAGTTGACTGTCCGGCTTGATGCGTGCGAGTGCCTTCAGTGACAAGGCCGTTGCTTCCGTGTCGTTCTGCTCGGCAAAATCGAGCATCGGTTTACGCTTCGATTCCCAGGTCGTGTAGAAACTGTCAGACGAAGCCGTGCGTTCGATCTCGGCCGCGACTTCGCGCGCACGCTTCTCGTCCTTGCGTTGCTTCAAGGTAAGGGCCAGCAAAGCCCGCCCGTATGGCTGCAAGGCCCCTCGTTGGCTGAATACCATCTCCACGTGGCGGCTTTCGCTGCCACCACTTTCCTCGAGCGCGTAGACCATGAAAGCGCGCGTCTCCAGATCGATATCGGTACCTGCTTCGGTCTTGCCGGCATCGAGCATCTGTTTCAGTTTTTCGCGGCCCTTGCCGATGCGGTCATCCGACACGTCATAATCGCCCTGCTTGGCCCAGGTAAGTCCACTGACAACATAAGCAGTCATGAACGGGTCGCTCTGGTCATCCTTCCACCAACCCCACCCACCGTCGTCGTGCTGGAATGCATAAAGACGGTCCATGCCTTTCTTGACCTTCTTCGCCAGATCGTTATTGTTCCGAAGAGACGTAGTCTTCACATCTTTAAGAGCCTGCGAAACGATTACGTTTGGCAGAAAACTCGACATGGTCTGTTCAGTACAACCGTAGGGATAGGTCGTCAGGTAATCGAGGGCGCCGAAGAGCGAGCCGGCCACCGAAGGCGCGACCTCGATGCGAAGATTTCGCGCGCGCGGATCAGCGTCCGGCGGCAAAGCGATGGAGAACGTTTTATCGGCAGTCTCTTCAGCAAACGTCCATGATTCATTCTTCACCTGATGCAGCCCACGCGGCACGACCATCAAAGGAAGTTCAACTGCGTCTGACTCCGTGTCCGTCAAGGCCTTTGCCAGGAGCGTAATCTGGCCAACATTCGCGGCCGAGATCTGCCAGTCGACACGATGCTCGCCTTGCTTTCGCACGTTTACAGTTTGTTGCGGAGCGCCGTGAAGCTGCGCGCCGCTGACTTCGAGCGAAATCTGGGTTGACTTATCGGCGCCCAGATAATTGTGAACGATGCCGGAGAGGGTGACGGTATCGCCCTGCGTGATGAAGCGCGGCGTCTCCAGGCGCATGATGACGTCCTTACGCGCCAGAACTTTATACTTCGTTGCTCCAACTTTGGTATCGGAGGTTATACCCCGCGCGGTTGCGCGCCAGGTCGTCAGGTTGTCAGGCAATTCAACTTTTACTGTCGCTTTGCCATCGGCGCCGGTTACCACGTCAGGCTGCCAAAAAGCGGTGTCCTTAAAATTTTTCCTGATTGTCGGTTGCACCAGACTGCCTTCGTTCTTGAAGTCGGCAAGCTGATAGGCCGGTTTATTGTGCGCAAGATACATCGGCTTGTCGCCGGCGTAACCGGTGAACATGTATGAAATCGACAACTGCGTGGTGACGCTGTTGTAACGCATGCCATAAAACTCGCTCTTGATGTTTCCGGAATAATCAGGCGCAACGCTGTAAATCGATTCGTCGACTACACCCAAACTGACCTCGGCTCCGGACACAGGCGATCCATCGGCATTGCGAGCGAGGATGGTGTACGACGCAGTTTCACGCGGCTTGTACTCATTCTTGTTGGAGATGATTTCGAGGTTCAACATCTTGTCTCTCGCAGGAACGATCAGGCGCTGATCGCTCGTGTACATGTCGCCGTTTTTAACGTACGACACGTTGAGAAACACATTGGGCGCGTAGTTAGCGACAATCGGAATATCCAGGATGATCGATCGGCCCGGCGAGTTGACGTGTTGTAGCGACATCACATTGGTCAGCTCAGTGCTTACCAGAAGGTGTGCTTTGTCGGTCGGCAGAATCGCGAGAACATGGGCCGTTTCGCCGGCACGGTATGACTTCTTATCAGGAACGAGTTTGATGGAATTGTGGTCTTCGCTGTAATAGGACGACTCAGACCATTCAGATTGGCGATCGGTAACCCAAAGGTAGCCGCCGATTGAGGCGACTTTCTTACCGCGTTCGTCGATCACAGTTTTGATCGAGATGTTGCCGTCTTCCGTGGTTGTGTAGTCGTAGCTGCCCTGACCTTGAGAGTCAGTTTGCACCGAGCCGGAGCCGATAACCCGCTCGTTGATGTCATACTCCGGATAGGAATATTCGTCTTCATCCGCTTGTTTTGGTTTTCTGGTCCATGTGCGCTCGACAAACTGAAGTTGCACATTGGCGGCGACGGGGCGCCCCTCGTAATCGGAAGTGTTCACCCGCACTTTTGCCACTTCACCTTTTTGGTAGACATAACGCTCAGGATTCGCATTTGCGACGATCGTTCCGCGAGTGGCGACGAAACTCCCCGCGCCATCCATCGTTCGGCGGGCTGAATCAGTGACCTGCGCCTCGAGCCGGTAGCTGTAATCCGAAGTGTCGTTCTCGTTGGGTGCTGGCACTTCGAAGTCAACATTCAGGTGACCACGCACGTCAAGGTTGCCTTCGCTTTCCTGGACCATATCGTCGCCGCCACCGTAATAGCTTGAGTACTCATCTTCTTCCGGAGACTCTTCGCCGGTTAGTTCGGAGTCGTCCTCGCTACCGTAACTCCAGGCGTAGTAACGCGAGCGATAGATGTAATACTTAACTTCGGCATTGGCGACGGGTGCGCCAAAGAAATATTTTGCGTCGATGGAGAAGTTTGTCTTCTGGCCCGCCTGCACGAACTTTCCAGGCGCGGAGACGGTAACCTTGTATTCCGGCTTCTTATATTCCGCCACTTCGAAGCTGCCGCTCGAACGCGCTCCATTAACGTCGGCGATGATGTTGTAGTTTCCCAAAGGAGCTTCTTCTGCGATTTCAATGTCGCCGGCGAAGCTGCCACGAGGCGTTAACGAAATCTCTTTGGTGAAGATTGTGGCGTTATTGGGATCTTCAACGGTGACGGTTACGGTATCGCTGTCGACAGGTTTGTACGCGCCGTTGGCGTCGACAGCCCGGAGTATTCCCTTGAAGTTCACCTTGTGATTGGGCCGATAAACAGGCCGGTCGGTATAGATGTAGCTTTTGATTTCTCCCGATTCATCCTCGTAGCCATCCATGTACAAGGCGCCGTGATCGGTGATCGCAAAGTTGCCGCTGTGTTTGGCGAGGATTAAAAGCGACTTCGCTGCCGGGTGTTCTTCTTCGAGCACCTCTTCCGCAGCGCCTTCTTCTTCATCAGCGCTCTCTTCTTCATCTTCGTTTGCAAGTTGTTTGGGTTCGGCGATCTTCGTCCGGAATATGCCCTGGTCGTCAGTCTTTCCGGTGGTAATAGTTTTCTTCTCTCTAACGATTTCAATTTCGGCGCCAGGGCGGGGCTCGCCGGTTTTGCGATCCACGGCGTAGATAAGGAGGTCGCCGTCGCGAGTTGTCTTATCAATCATTGTCAGATCAGTAACGATGACCACCGTGTACGCGCGTAGATCGTTGTTGACCGCTTCAACCAGGTAAACGCCCGGACTGCGCCTGCCCAGAGGAATCATCCGTTTGTCGTATTCCTCCTCGAGCGGCTGCAGCGGCTCGCGCCAGGTGGTGACTACCATATCGGGATTCAACAAAGGAACGCGTGCATAGTCGGCGACATTCAGCGGCGTGCGCACCGTTTCAGACTCTTTGCGAAACTTTTGATTAAAGGCCTGCCGGGAATCGCGTTTGAGCTGTGCACGTACGAATTCCTTAACTTCGGAAAACGCTCGGCGTTTAAAGGAGCGAACCTTCTCCAAAAATGATTTACGGCGGGGCAGGGAACTCGTAACTTCTTCCTCCTCGTCTTCGCCCATCTGATGTGGATCCTTCAGTTGAGTGAAAAACTTCCGCGGGTCCTTCACCTGATAGACTCGAAAATCAAGATGGTCCACACCCTGATAATCTACCCAGAGTCGGGGGTTATCAGCCGTTCCATAAGTGCGATGCGTTGATAGAGAGAAGAAGGGTTTGTTTGATGTAGACTCGCGACGAGGTTCCGGCTCTTCGTAAGTTGTCTCCTCTGCTCCGGGTGCTTTCGCTCGGGAGCGCATCGTAGCGATGCCCAATGCGCCGGCGATGACAACCAGATAAACGAGAGAAGCGATCAGGATGCGAAATGTTCGAGAGTTCTTTTCAGCCACGGCTTAGCCCTCCTTGGGCCAGTCGAGAGACGGTAGTCTTAGTCGAGAATTTTTAACCGGTAGAAACCGAGAAAATTAGAATTGCTTTCAACCGGCCGCCAGCGTCTGTTGGGGTGCTGGTCCAGGACCGAAAGCCGGACTTTCTTTACTGTGCCTTCATCCGTCGGAGATGCGCCGGTGTGATAGACAACCCAGTCGTTTGATTTTTCTTCGCTGAGTTTGGAGTTGCCGAGAAACACCATCACGTGAAACGGGAATTTTTGCACCCAGGGTTGATGAAAGTATAGTAGATCTCCCGGTTGCGCATGATGACGATCGCGGCCGACGAATTTTGTATTAAAGCTTTTGAGACTCCGCGCGTCGGCGAATTCTGAGAAGTTCCCGTTCGACAAATCGCCATCTTTATAGGCGCCGAAATTAGTGCGGAAAAGTTTTTCACCCAGCGGGCCTTGTTCCAGCTGGTAACGCTTCACATCCGGAGCGATTGCGTTGTAACCGGGGCCCATCTTCTGAAACCAGGGCCGGTCGTGACGTCGCAACGCTTCTCGCCACGCAAAACGCACCAGCCCCGCGCAGTCTCTCTGTTCTGCATTCCACTCTTTGCTTAGCTGATAAAATTGGCCTTCAGCGATCAATGTGAACCAACTGCGGAAATTCTCGCGGTCCATGTAGCTCTCGAGCTCTGCCCCATCAGGAAGGCCGTCGTTGTCGGAGTCGAGCGACAGAGAATGCGCGTCAGTGTTCGCTGGATTGTTGTGTGCGCGCGTAAGTGGAGTGGGGTCGTAGCGTTTGCGATTTCTTCCCAGGCTGAAAGAGATAATTAGGACCAGGCTTAGAGCCAGGAGTAGCAGGAGCGCGAAGTTGAGTTGTCGACGTTTCCGGAACGCGAGCATGGGGGAATTATGGAGTCCAGTTTCTTAATCTGCGAGGCGGCCTTAAACAGTGCGCGGCCATGTTAACACGTCTCCGTCCGCCGCTGGGTACGGATTGACCGTCTGTGGAAATCCACAGTTAGTAGGACAGACATACTTTTCTGTCATAGATTGAACAGGGTTAATGGCCGGGTTTCTCATTATCTCAAGCAGGCTGCTTGCGAGGGTCGGACAGACAGGAATGTCTGTCCTACTGCAGGGCTTGAAAAGAGTATTGCAAAAAGGAACAGGCGCGGGTAGATTGTCGAGAGCCAATCATTAATCCTCAGGCGGGTTCACCAATGTTTAATGAGGGTGTAGCGCTGCCTTGATACTTTTGCGGGAGGTAACGAAGTGCCGACTGGAACATGTCCCGAGTGTGATGCGGATGTCCACGTGGATACGGATACTGACAAAGGCGAGACGGTTTCGTGTGAAGAATGTGGGACCGACCTGGAAGTGGTGGGTCTCGATCCGGTGGAACTGGACATTGTCGAAGAAGAGGATTTGGACGACGACGACGAAGACGAATTCTGAAAAGACAGGAGGCAGGCCGCAGGAGGCAGTTGGCAGGAAGACGTTTCGACCTGTGGCCTGCCTCCTGCGGCCTGCTTACTATTTCTTGCCTGCCTGAAACCCTGGCCGACTTTGCCTCAGCGTCAAGCCCTTGGGTCCCTCAATTCTAATATTGTGAAATCGACCGTCGCGTCGCTTTGCTTCTGGCGGATAAAAAGCCAGCACATACGCTGACGTTACTTCCTCAGCAAGGGCGCGAAATAATCCCTCGTAGTTCCGTTCGTCGGCATAAACACTTCGCCCGCCGGTTAGCTCAGCCAGACCGCTGACTTCAAGAGGGGTCGGCAAAGGCGTTTGAGTGGAGGCGGCCAGCGCCCTCGAGTAAGATGGAAGCGTAACTACATAGACGCTCGCATCGGCAGCATTGGCCCGCTCGATTACTGTCTCGGGTGAGACTGTGTCGCCTACAGGAAAGCCATCGGTGACTACCAGCACAGCGCGTTTCATTAAACGGCGGTCGCGCGTGCGCGGCGCGTGGCGCACGAGCAGGCGAATAGCATCGTCAACCGCATCGAAAGTGTGGGTTGAAAGTCCGCTCGGCTCGCGCGCGATGCGTGCAAATGCGCGATCCAGTTTCTCCGGTTCGGAAGTAAACTTCTGCAGCACTCTCACATTCATGCCAAAAGCCATAGCTGCATATTGCGCCGGGTGACCGGAAAGCCTTGCGGAGAAAGCTTTCAATGCAACTCTTAAACGCTCTATCTCTTCGCCGGTCATGCTTCCGGAAATGTCGATTGCAAACACGACCGCCAGAGGCCGAGGTTCTCCCGAACGTCGTTCAACCTGAAAGAACGAAAGCGGCTGTTCGACTCCGTCGAGATAAAGCTTGAAGTCTCTTTCCTTGAGGTTCTTTATTGGCCGGCCTTCAACGTCAGTGGCGACGACATCGACGGAGACCAAATCTGTGTCGATCTTTAAGACATCATCGGGTCGATCGTCGTCCTTTGGATTAACTCTTCGCGGACGTTGAGTTTGCGAATCAGGAGTTTGGGTGCGGCCAATCGGGATGAGGGTCGCGCACAGGACAGCCCCCAGCGATAAGAAAAGGGAGAGCCGGACAAGTTTGCTAGACTGATTCATTTCTAGGTTTGAGTAAAGAAACGCTGGGGTGCTTCAGATTATACGGAGCGGCCGTTCGCTGGCCAAGGATCGCTTCGGTCCTAAAGGCAGCTCATCGCGAACGCACGGGGCAACATCACCATGGTCTGGGGCATCATTACCAGTAGTTTAGAGTCCACACTTACCAGCTTGCTTGGAAAACGATGCTATCATTCCGAATGTTCCAAACCATGACGATTAACCCGATGTTCGTGCTGCCCGGAGGTTTCTTATGAGATCCAACAAATCAATCTTTGTATCCCTGCTGATTATGTTAGTGACGGGCAGCGTGTTCGCCCAGGACCGTTCAAGTGGCGGCATCAAGGGCAAGGTGCGGGTCGAAACGGGAACGCCGGCCGGTGTCGCGATTGTGGTGCGACAAGGCGAAAAGGAAGTGGCGCGTGGGCTAACCGACAAGAAAGGCGAGTTTGTCGTAAACCGCCTAACACCCGGAATGTATGGCGTGACCTTGCGCAAAGCCGGCCTCAGCATCGGCACGATTGAAGACATCGAGGTCAAGGCAGGGAAGACACGTTCGCTTGGAGACAACCTGGTGCTGGCCATCGACGAGGGTTCCATCGCCTTCATTCGGGGCAGCGTTTTTAATGAAGGTGGCCGGAGCGTGCCAAACGTGAAGATTGAACTGGCCAGGATCGAGGACGACGGAACGGTGAAAAAAATTGATGGGCGCGTCACCAACGAAATTGGCGCTTTTGTTTTTCGCCTCGCGCCCGACAAGGCTAAGTATCGAGTGACTGCAAAACCCAGCGGTGGCGACCCGGTCAGCCATGATGTCGATGTCGATGACGCCGCTGTTTACCGCATTGCGCTTTCCATAAAAACAACGAAGAAGTAATACGATCCACGAATCACACGAATTGGCGCTAGTAACATTTCGTGTTGATTAGTGTGTTTAGTAGATCATTCATTCCCCCGGTACTAACCGACGTGCGTTTAGACCCTCACATCCAGTGCTGGGCGGTTTTCTTCCTGGAGTCCTGTTTTATATTTGGATGGATGTCGGAATTTACTATAGGATGCAAAATCCTAACCTATGGAAGACCGCGAAGAATTCCTTACCGCTCGCCAGCTTGCGAAAATACTGCAAGTGAGCGAATCAACGGTGCGACGACTTGCTCGCAAGCGGCGCATTCCTTCCGTGCGCGTTACGCCCCATATTATCCGGTTTCATCTCGACGCAGTGCGCGAGGCGCTGGACGTTCCGCGTTCGCGTATTCGTCATGGCGAATACATCGAGCCGGTTGATGACGCTCAATTGTCGTTTGACGATTTGATGCTGACGTGAGCTTCGAGACTATTAGCCGCGGATGAACGCGGACAAACGCGGATCAGCGACTGCATAATTGAGAATTCTAGCGCCTAAATGCCTTTCTTCTGAACAGCGTTTATCCGCGTGCATCTGCGGCAAGAACTTCTACATCACTTCGGCGCGGCAAATTCCACCCACTTATCGCCCTGCTTCATGTAAATCTTCGGCTGTCGGATAGGAAACTTGCGGGCGAATGCCGGGTTCCCTTTGAGGAACCGCTGTATCGTTCCACTGTCGCCTGTCGCCACACGCCATTTGCCGTCTTCGCGCACCAGATACTGCTGCACAACGATTTTGCCTTCAGCGGGAAACGGCGTTGTGATTCGTCCAAACAGTTCAGTATCGGCCACAGCCATGTTTCCGGAGACACGCACGGCGCCGATGCTGATCCGGTCCAGCGAGTAACGGGCCTGAGCGCGCTGCATCGCGTTGATGAAACGCGTGCGAGACATGCGGCTTCGAGTGGAAGCGGGCAGCGAATCATAGACTGCGCCGAAGTTGCGCGACTGCAATTGTTGAAACGTCTCCTGGACAACGCCACGTACTTCAGTTTCTGTTGAGGCCTGGGCCAGACCCGGAACAAAACAGAGTATTGCCAGCAGCGTTGCCGCAGCCTTCAATTCAGTAATCCACATCGTCATTCGAGTCTTCCACCCTTGTTTGTTGAATATCATTCGCCTCGATGATGCGCTTCATCTGGACTCGATAGCTCAGAAACCACGCCACGACGCCGAGCGTTCCCACCACAAAAGCTGCATCGAGCCGCTGGCGGGTCAGCAGAACCAGCGCCGCAACAATGCAAATCCCTGTGATGGTTATCCAAAATAGTCTCAAGTGCGCTTAGTTACTTAATCGTCACTGGAATCTGAAGATCAACTGTTCCCGGGGGGTAACAAACCTGATCGTCGCATGCTTGGATGCGCAAAATGGCGGCCAGGGATCGATTGCCCTTCGAAGTCGCCTTGTCGGCTTTCAGCTCGGCCTTAAGCTCCGTTGTACCTTCGTAGACGGCCAGAGGTTCTTCAGAAAAGGCAAAAGTCCCCGTTACTGGCGGCGGATATGTGACCTTGCCCACTTTGACGCCTTCACTGGGTTTGATCTCCAACTCGGTGGCTATCAGGTAGGGAAAAGTGGGTGGATTTGCGTTGACGTGATAGCCGTTCTGAATTACCAGGCGAACCACCGCTTCCCCGGATTCTCCCGCTGCAATCTCAGCTCTTTGAGGCTGAGCATTCACCACGCCCGCGGAAGTGATTTTTTTTACTTCCGGGGTCGACTGTGAAGTAATGATAACGTCGCTTGCAGGACCCTTGGAGCATCCGCTGAAAGTTAAAGCGCTTGCGAGACTTAAAGCTAATTTGTATTTGAACATAATCTGACTGGTGGTTAAGAATGTGGAGGTGAACGGAAGAGCGCGGGCAAGCCCTCCTTCCTTACCTGAGAGCAGGCCAACGACTCGAGATGAATCGAACGAATGCTCTCAAGTAGGGAAGGAGGGCTTGCCCCCGCTCTTCCGTTCGCCACAGGCTCCCCACGGCGTTACAGGAGCGGCATTGTTATTCTTCTTCTGCCTCATCTTTGCTATCCGGTTTCTTAATTCCAAATTTTTCCAAGCGGTATTGCAGTGTGCGGAAAGTAAGGCCAAGTAGCTTTGCCGACTTGGTAATGTTGTAGTCGGTTTGTTCCATCGCCTGCATGATTAGATCTCTTTCGACGTCCTCGAAATTGATTCCGTCCGCCGGCAGCTTAAATGCGCCTTCGGCAGCGGGCCTCGCTTCCTGTTTCACCTCGAGAGGAAGATCCTCAATAGTGATCAGATCGCCTTCGCACAAAAGAATGGCACGCTCGATGGCCGACTCGAGCTGGCGCACATTGCCGGGCCAACTGTAATCGACCATTAGTTTCCGCGTATCAGGAGTTAGGCCGCGCACGAGCCGCGACGTATTTTTCGTGTGCTTCTTCAGGAAGTAGTCGATGAGAACCGGAATGTCTTCGCGGCGCTCTCGCAGCGGCGGCACATCAACCGAAAGAACGTTGATTCGGTAATACAGGTCGTCGCGAAATCTCCCGTCCGCAACCATTGCTCGCAGATCGCGATTGGTGGCCGCAATCACGCGCACGTCCACACTGATTTCATGCGTGCCTCCAACGCGTCTTATCTTGCGCTCCTGTAAAGCGCGCAGCAGTTTCGCCTGCATCGCAACATCAAGCTCGGCAATCTCGTCGAGAAAGAGGGTGCCTCGATCGGCTATCTCAAAGAGGCCTTTCTTTTCCGCGTGGGCGCCAGTAAACGAGCCTTTCTCGTGACCAAACAACTCCGATTCGAGCAGGTTTTCGTTGATCGCTGCGCAGTTTACGGCCTGAAACATGTCTTGCGCGCGCGGCGACTGATTGTGAATTGCGCGTGCGATCAATTCCTTTCCGGTTCCTGATTCACCTCGAATCAGGACCGTTGAGTTTGATCTGGCGACCTTGAGAATCATTCTCTTGACCGATTCCATTTTTGGCGACGCCGAGATGATCTCTGTGTCTAGCGCGTCCAACCGCTGCAACGCGCGATCGATGGTCCCCAATAGGGCGGTCTTGTCATACGGCTTCTCGAGATAATCAAAGGCGCCTCGACGCAAGGCCTCCTTTGCCGATTCGATTGAACCGTGAGCAGTCAGCAGGATAACGATGATTGAGGAGTCAAGGCCGAGCAGGTGTTGCAACAGCTCGATGCCGTCCATCCCGGTCATCTTAAGATCGGTGAGCGCAAGATCGAATCTGCGGTCTTTGGCAAACTTGATAGCTGCCTCGCCTGATGAGGCAGTCGTTACGTCATAGCCTTCACCGGAGAGAATCATCTCCAGGATTTCACGCTGCGACTTTTCGTCGTCTACTACGAGTATGCTCTTACGCGCCATGATGTTCTAAGGATGAAGCAAAAGTAGGACAGACATTCCTGTCTGTCGGTCTTATGTTAGAGGCCCAGTACTTCAATTCGTGCGTCCTTCAAAGACCGATAGACAGGAAGGTCTGTCCTACTTCAGCCTCGTCCTTTTTCCCCTCCTCTGGTTTCACCGGCAGGATTATCGTAAAGGTTGTGCCGCTGCCTTGTTTTGATGTCACGCTAATAGAACCATCATGATCGTCAATAGCTTTTTTGACAATGGCAAGACCTAACCCGGTGCCGGTTTCTTTAGTCGAATAATAAGGCTCGAATATTTTGGCAATGTCATCGGGGGCGATCCCTGATCCCGTATCACTGATTTCAATCCGCGCGCGGTCAACCGATTCTGCACACAACCTGATTTCCACACGACCGCCCTCACCGTCTGTTGCCTCGACACTGTTAATCAGCAGATTCGTAAATGCAGATCGAAGCGAATCCTTGTCGGCCATTATAAGAGGCACATCACCGTCCACCTTAATGCTGGTTTCGATCCCTCTTTCGGAAGCCTGGGCCAGAACTAAGCGCAAGGCATCTTCTGCCTGCACACGCAGATCCAGCGGTTGTAGATCCAGCGCCGACGGCCGCGAGTACTTGAGAAAGTCAGTGACGTGTCGATTGATTCGCCCAACTTCAGATTTGAGTTGCAGCGCGAGACGCTCAAAGGTTTCACGCTTCGCTTCATCTTCAGGGGCAAAGGAATGGCGCAGGTGGTCCAAAGTAAGGTTGATGTAGTTCAGAGGGTTGCGTATCTCATGCGCAATCGCGGCAGCCAGACGGCCAACGACGGCAGCCTTCTCCACCTGGTGGAGCTGTGACTCGAGTTCGCGGGCGCGTCCCAGGCGAGAGGTCATGTCGTTGAAAGCTGTGGCGAGGGCCCCCATTTCATCGCGCTGGTCCGTGGGCACCCTAACGTCGAAATCGCCAGTTGCCACGCGTCGTGCCGCAACAGATAAATCTTTGATGGGACGTGTAAAGCGCCAGACGAACAATCCCGTGACCAGAGTGGTGACGAGCAATAGAAGAAGTGTATACAGGGCAGAGCGGGAAGCCTGGCGTTTGAGAATGTCGGTCAGTGTGCTGGCCGAACCGAGTACAACAATCACATACCAACGACCACTGGTGGTCTCAACAGGAAGATAAAAAGCCCCCGGGTCTCCCGCTCTTGGTGTGCCGGCAGCCTTGAGCCAATCTGGTAGCTGTTGGTTTTCGTCCGCGAGATCTATTGCACTGCTCAACGGGGGCAACGGTACGTCCGTTAGCTTTGCGTAGTTGGTGGATCCATCCGCATTCTCACGGGGAACGAAGTCCTTCATCAAACTGTCGCGGACATTTCCATCGCTGTCGACGACGAGCACATTGCGGACGCGACCACTATGCTCATCCAATAATGGTTCCCGCACATTGCTTCTCATCTGATCGAGATACTGTTTGCTCGACATACTATTCATGCCGAGCGCCACACCCGCCATGATCGATTGCTCTTGTTCGATGATCAGATGAGCATTAGTTTCCACGGAACGCAGGTTCACGTAGTACTGCACTCCCAGCGTCAATCCCAGTAACACTGACAAAAGCAGCAGGAGCCTGGCACGGAAACTGTTCAACAGGTGCGGAACCTTCATATGGATTGGACGATAACAGCGACTGGAATCGTTGTCACTTTCTGTCTTTCGTCTAATTAATCAGGACAGGTAGAGCGTCTTTGTCACGAGTTGTGTACAAAAGATTACTTTTCTGTTGCCGGTCAGCGGGTCAGATGGTATAGTCGCGCCGGTCTCGAATCAATGTCCCCAGGGGCCGCCAATTTAGGGAAACTCCCGCCTCTACGTAGCAGGACCCCAGGTCCTAAATAAACCAGGAGTGTTTTCAGTGAGAGGCTTTTCTTCCTCTCAGGGCTGGAATGAGCTTTTGCAGTAGAAGCCAGGCAGATTTTGACGATTGCAAGAGCATTGCGCGGCGAAGAATTAGGTGAGGCTCACCGACTAGTGAGCAGAAATTAACCCTAGGAAAGGTATACCCCTGATGACTCTGTCGAAGAACAACCCCCGAGTATTTCAATTCGCAATCATATTTTTCGTCCTTCTTATTTTTCCATTTCAAGCTACCGTCCTCGGGAAAAAACGCCAGGCCAGTAAATCCAAGCGTGCGACCGCGCGCCAGGAAAAATCAAAGAAAACATCGGCACGAGACCGTCGATCGAGCCGACGTAATGAGCGGTTGTCGGCACGTGATCGTCGCAGCCGAAATTCTCGAGCGCCTAAATTGTCCCGCAGGGAACAGCGACGGCAATCCGCGCGCGAACAGTCCGCTTCGTTGGCTTCATTACAGCGCAGGCTGCGCCGTCCATTGACCAAGCGGGAGCGCGCGGCGGAATTGCGCCGTCTAAACTCATCGCGCCGTCGCGAACTTCTTGAAGCTCGCCGCCGGGCCGAAGCCGCACGCCGAGCCGCTATTGCACGTCAACTCGCGCTCGAAAAGGCCATGCGTGATGAAGCGATGTCGTTTATCAGCAAGGACGATACGACGGGTGAAGATCCGGAAGTTCGACGGGTAGCGGTTAACGCGCTGGGCTATCACGCAGGCACAGTAGTCGTGATGGATCCGATGAGCGGAAAAGTCTATTCGATTGTTAACCAGGAATGGGCTCTGCGCCGCGGGTTCAAACCGTGCTCCACGATCAAATTGGTGACCGGAGTGGCTGGTCTCCAGGAGAATATGATCAGCCCGTTTGAGAATACCAACATCTCTGATCGCTATCGCATCGATCTTACTGACGCTCTCGCCTATTCAAACAATACCTATTTCCAGCACATCGGCGGCCAGGTTGGCTTCGATAAGATGATGAACTACTCGAAGGAATTGGGATTGGGTGAGAAGACGGGTATCAACGTTAATTACGAGTATCCCGGCAGGCTCCCCGCCGAAAAGAGTGGATTCGCTCTTAACCGCATGTCGTCTCACGGTGACGACTTCGAAGTTACGCCGCTGCAGTTGGGCACGCTGGTCTCGTCTCTGGCGAATGGTGGGAAGTTGTTGACACCTTTCATTCCGCGCACGGCACAGGATGCGAAAGTTAAGGTGCGACGGAACCTGGATATTACTCAGGACAACTTGCGTCGAATGGTTCCCGGCATGGTCGGCGCCGTCAATTACGGCTCCGGCAAGAAGGCCTACGATCCGATGCAGACAGTTGCCGGCAAAACCGGTACCTGCATTCAGCAGGGCGCCTGGATCGGTTTGTTCACTTCGTACGCTCCGCTTGCTAATCCACGACTGGCAGTAGTCGTAATCGCGCGCGGTTCCGATGGACGCAAGCATTTTCCCGCCGCCGTCGCCGGTCGGATCTATCGTGATCTAAACCACCGATTCGGAACGCCGATTCACCTCCAGCTCGCAGCCAAGCCCAACGATGCGAAGGCCGCCGAGTTGAACGAGGAAGAGAAAGACGCCGAGGAAGCAGAAGTAGCGGAAACTGAAGCAGCCATTCTGGCTGAAGAGCAAAAGGCAGCGGCCGCAGCCGCGACGCCAACCGCGCCAGTACAGCATCCGCTTGTCAATCCAGCGCCGGCGAACAGCACCGTGAAGCGAGTGATTTTGCCTGTTGAACCGAAAAACACGCAGACTCAAAAAGGAGAGGCACCTAAGTCTACCTTAGGCAAAACTTCCGTCACTCCCTCGACACAACCAGACAACAGGCCGCGGAAAACGCAGCCATAATTGCAAGGGAGTTGCAATCCCTGGAAAACCAATCTGCGCCTGAGTCTCGTAAACTGTGAACGAGACTCAGGCGCAGTTATTTTTGGTTCAGTTAATTTCTTCTCCCAGACTGCTTATAGCCTTGACAGTTTCGTCGGAGTTGCAGGAATATTGCGGCGTTCTTTACAGCCAATTCGATTCGATTAAGACTTAGTTCCTCTCCTGGCAACGTAGAGGGCCGCGCTGAACGGCAACCGGGCTTTGTCGGTCGGCATCATATTTGTCGCGCGACGGTAAGGTTGCGCTGCCGGAAGCCAGACGTGGCCCCCGCTTGAAGAGTTTGAAGAGGGAACTTGGAGGTTCTGACAACTAATGAAAAAGATTATTGCCACCTTAGCAGTTTGCGCCAGTTTGGTAATTCTGGCAGCACCGGCTTTCGGTCAGACTCCGGCGCCGGCGCCATCCGCCGCCTGCACTGAAGAAGCCAAGACTGCAACATATACCGAATTTACTACTCTCAGAACTACAAATTCTGACAAGGCTTATGAAGCGGCGAAAAAGTATCTCGGATGTTCTGCGGCGGAAGATCAATACACCGCCTATCTTAGGAAGTGGGTAGGGCTTTACGAGAAAGAAGCTCGCAAGAATGCCTTCCCAGACCTCCTTTATAACAAGAAGAAGTTCGCGGAAGCCATGGCGCTTGGCAAGCAGATCCTGGGTGACGAACCGGAGAACATGAATGTTTTAATCGGCCTTGGCTATCTGGGATATCTAGCGACCGCAACCGACAAGAACGAATCCTTCAACATTGAATCAGTCGATTTTGCTCGGCGCGCAATCACGGCCCTTGAAGCAGGCAAGGCGCCAGCCAACTGGGCGCCCTTTAAGTCCAAAGACGACACGTTGGCTTACCTTTATAACGCCGTTGGTCGTTTGACGGTGAAGAACACCACGGCTGATGCGTTGAAGTCCTTAATCAAGGCAGCTCAGTTTGAAGGCGACGTCAAAAAGGATCCGGGGATTTACTACTTGATCGGAGCAAGCTACGAGTCGGGCCCATACGCCAAGATGTCGGCCGATTACAAGACTTGCTGCGAAGGCAAAGACGAAACGCCTGAAAGCAAGCTCGCTCTGGCGAACATCAATCAGGTTATCGATCGAATGATCGATGCATATGCTCGCGCCGTCGCGCTGGCTGGGAATGACCCGAAGTATGCCACGCCGAAGAAAGAGTGGATGGACAGTTTGGCCACCTGGTACAAGTATCGTCACCAGTCAGAAGCGGGCATGGACGGACTGATCGCCAGTGTGTTGTCGAAACCGCTGCCGCCGGAGCCGACTCCGTTGACCAGCGTTCCATCAACACCCACTTCCACTAGCCCGAGTTCGAGTACGACAAATACAGCCGGCAACGGTGCCGCCGCAATGCGTTCGACGACGGGGGCCGCTCCACCGGCAACCACGGGCGCCGCTCCACCGGCAACCACGGGCCCTGCTCCTTCGTCTACAACCGGCGCTGCTCCGGCAGCTACGACCGGTACGACGGCTAAACCGAAACCAAGGAATAATCATCGGCGACTTAACTAAGCAAGCCGCTTTATTCGATTCATTAAAGAGCCGGAAGCTTGTCGCGGATTTCGACGATGCTTCCGGCTTTGTTCCAATAGACCTACCTTGAAGAAACTGGACAATCAACCGCCGGACCTGGACCTGCTGGAAGGCGTTGTTTCCTATAAGTTTCAGAACCGGACATTACTTGAACGAGCGATTACTCATCGCTCCTGGGCCCACGAACAGGTTGCTCCGGGAGCTGAAGATCAGGCACGAAGACTCCACAACGAAGCTCTGGAGTTCTTAGGGGACTCCGTTTTAGGCCTCGTAGTAGCCGACTATCTCTGCAAAGCTTATCCGGCCGGCACAGAAGGCGAGCTCTCGCGCATGAAGCACCGTTTGGTTAGCGCGCCTACTCTGTCTGCTGCATCGCTAAGATTAAACCTTGGAGACTTTCTGCGCTTCGGGCGCGGAGAAGAGAAGAGCGGCGGGCGTCGCAAGGACGCGCTCTTAGCGGATGTGTTGGAAGCACTCGCCGGGGCGATTTTTATTGATGGAGGATTGCCGGCGGCCACCGCCTTTGTCGAGCACGCACTCGGTGAAGACTTGCGCAAAGTTACACCCGTAGGGGCGGCGGAGGCTGACTACAAAACAATGTTGCAGGAGAAACTTCAAGCCGAGCGGCGTCCAGCCCCACGATATTCCGTCGTCGAAGCGTTGGGACCACCGCACCGAAGAACATTCCACGTCGAGGTCAGTTGGGACACGGGCAGCGTCAGAGCCGAAGGGCGATCCATCAAAACGGCGGAGGCCGCTGCCGCTAAAGAGGCCTTAGCGGTAATGCGGAATGGTGCTGGGGAAACTCAACCATGAAAAAACGACTTGATAATAACCGACTATAGAACGAGCGCGGTAGCGCCGGATGCTAAAGGCTACTCTAAAAGGCAGACGTAGTGGTTCTAGACTACTGGCAGTCACCTCCAGCATCCGCGCTGCCCCGGCGCGTCGGG
>DASQKG010000436.1:0-3224 GCA_035630655.1 Pyrinomonadaceae bacterium | reverse complement strand
CGAAGTGTTTGAGCCATCGCCTTTTTTTCAGACTCGAGTCCTGGCCGCGATTCGCGAACAACAAAATGAGCCCCGCGGATTAGCGCGCCTCTGGCGGGCTGCGGGAGCGCTGGCTTCATCGCTGGCGGCAACCGTAGCGCTGCTCGCTGTTTTGAGTGTCATGATTCCTGCTACACAAACTACGCCCGAAGCTTCTGCCTTCAACCGGTATACGGCTGAGGAGGTAATCCTCGACCAAAGCGAAAACGGGCATGATCAGGTGTCCGACGCGGAAGTGTTGTCCGCGCTTTACCAGTCGGATGAGGACGAAAGGTAATAATTGTAGGAGCGCCACTCCGTGGGTGCCCCTGGCTGCGGCAAGGAAGCGGGGTGCCCACTGAGGGACACCCTACAGATTAGGCGCGAAAGGTGATCATGGATACGAATCGCAAAAGCAAATGGCAGGTGAGGCTGGCAACAGTATTGATCTTTGTCCTGGGTTTTGCTGCCGGCGCTCTGGCGCTGAACACGTATCAGAAATGGTCTCGTAGCCGGCCACAGGGAACTCGCCAACAACGCTTCGAGCAGATGCTGGATCGCCTGCAACTCTCCGGCGAACAAAAGACGCAGGTCCATCAAATCCTTGGCGAAACGCGCGAACAGTTACAAGCACATCGCAAAGAATCAGAACCACGGTTCGAGGAAATTCGCCGCCAGGCAGATGAGCGCTTGCAGAAAGTGTTAACACCCGAGCAATGGCGCCAGTTTCAACAGGAGCGAGACGCAAATCGCAGTCGGCGTGGCCGCGGCAGACCGTAAAGCAAACATTTAGTTTGCTTCCCACAACTTAGATTACCTTAAGAGTTATGAGCCACGTCAGGTTCGGCTTCGCCGCCTCACATCCGGCGGCAAAGCCGAGGCTAACGTGGCCCGTCGCTTTCTGAGACAGAGCTTGCGTTCAAAGTACTTGGTCCCCTTCCACAAAACTAGTTCACTACCGTCCGCAAACTAACAGTTTGGGTTACACTTCCTTCATGACAGTTCCATGGTGGCAGGATTTCTTTCAGGGTGTCTCGCTGGACTTCTGGCGAGCTGTGATCAGCGACTCACAAACAGGTAACGAAGCCAACTTTATCCATCGTCAACTTCAACTGCCCGTCGGGGCCAGCATTCTCGATGTACCGTGCGGGAATGGCAGATTATCTTTGGCGTTGTCCCGACAGGGATTTCAAATGTCGGCCGTGGACATCGCGCCCGAATTCATCGAAGAAGCACGGGCGAAATCGACTGAAGGTGGACTTGATATCGACTGGCATCAACGCGAGATGCGCGATCTTCCATGGTCCAGTAAATTCGACGGAGCGTTCTGTTTTGGAAACAGCTTCGGCTATCTCGATGATGAAGGAAACTCGGAATTTCTTAAGGTCCTCGCCCGCACCCTGAAGGCGGGCGCTCGCTTTGTTCTGGATGCGCCGGCAATCGCCGAATGTTTGCTACCGCATCTTCAGCCTCACCGGACTATGGAGATCGCCGGGATCAAAGTGGAGATCGACACTCGTTACGACGCCCAGCAACGGCGGATGTTCAACGACTTCACGTTTACCAGAAACGGGCAAACAGAAAAACGACCGTCATCGCAACGGATCTATTCCTATCAGGAGTTGCTGGACCTGTTGGTTGATTCAGGTTTCGAAGTGTCAGGCACTTTTAGCTCGACCGACGATGCGGCGTTTGAGGCAGGTTCTCAAAGGCTGCTGCTCGTTGCCGGCAAAGTTCCTCAGAATTAGGCAGCAGTCTGGCTCGCTGCCGCTCGCATGATGTAAGGCGTCCAGAAATCATGACGGCCTTGGCTGTCGAGGCCGATGGGCTGGTTTGCTAGCAACGCAAATCAGCGACAAATAAGTCACCTGCCAGACAACCCTATTACTACCTTCCCGACTCCAAGGGCCAACCACTCCCCGCCACGCTCTGCCAATTCAGATTTGCCCGGAGGTTCTCATGAGGTCCAAATTCTCAGGTTCGCTCCTCTTTTTTTTCCTGCTCGTTTCCACGCCCGCCTTCGCTGAAACCAATCCCGACACCCTGGCCGCCAAAGCGATTTCCGCCAACGCGGCAGAGTCTTCGCAAGCAATTGCCCAACTGCGATCGATGGGGCCTTCGGGTCTGAACGCGCTCTTTAAGATCCATGTTGAGGAGATCAGCGCCCAGGTCTCCAATCCGCTCGCCGCAGAAACTGCACAGTGGAGCCGGATAAAAAACGCGCTCGACGCGGTGAGTCAACAGAAAGACAGTTATCTCGGCCGCCTCTACTGGTACACCGATTTCGATAAGGCAAAGGCCGAGGCGCGTGCGTCAGGTAAACCGATTATTTCGTTAAGACTGCTGGGGAAGTTGAGTGAAGAGTTTAGTTGTGCCAACAGCCGCTTCTTCCGCACGGTGCTTTATTCGAATGCGGAAGTTTCAAACAGATTACGCGACAACTTTATCCTTCATTGGGAGTCGGTCCGGCCTGCGCCGCGAGTAACAATCGACTTCGGCGACGGCCGCAAACTTGAACGCACGTTAACCGGAAACAGCATTCATTACGTTCTTAATACTGAAGGACAGCCGATCGATGCTTTGCCGGGCCTGTATGGACCACAAGCTTTCCTGCGCCTGCTTGGGCAAAGCGAGAGTCTCTTCGCGGCCTTAGCCAAAGAAACAGCGTCGCAAGCGGAAGCGCGCCTTCGTGCGCATCACCGCGACAGCCTGAACAAGCTCAACCTGGCGTGGGTCGCCGATACAAAGAAAACCGGAGGCGAGATCCCGCGAGATTTTATCGTCACACGGAATCAGGACGGCACGCCGCAGGCTATTCAGATACCTTCATTGGCAATCACGAAAGCGTATTCAGAAACTACCATCCTGAGATCCATGACCTCCGGCTCCGAGAAGCTGGGGGCCATCACTGACGAAGCTGCCTGGCGTAAGATCGCGCAGCTTCACCGTGCGGACGCGCAGTTAGACGGCCAGAGCATTGGCTTGATCAAGCGACAAACTCAAAAGGTATTAACGGCTGCGGGATCTAAACGAGACGCGGACCTGGAGTTCGCTAATCTATTGCAGAAGCTGCAAATGAACATCGCTCTCGACACTGTGCGCAACGAATACTCTTTGCACTCCAGGCTTCATGCGTGGCTGGTGATGGATGCACGCCGCCATGATCTGCCCGCATTCAACAACAAAGTTTATGCAGAACTGTTTTT
>DASQKG010000435.1:0-49757 GCA_035630655.1 Pyrinomonadaceae bacterium | reverse complement strand
CACAATCGAGTCAAATACGACCGCAGTCGACCTGATAACGTTTCCTCATCATTCTCGCGATCCGTTGGACAACTACAGGGACGTCACGTGCCACGGCGCTTACATGTTCAATCGGGAAGAGCGAACTGTTCACCGATATCTGGCTGCGGCAACTGTGCTGGCGACGGGTGGTCTGGGCCGTATATATCGAAACACTACTAATCCAGCGGGGGCGCGTGGTGACGGGCTCGCTATGGCCAGCCGCGCGGGAGCGCGAATCGCTAATGCCGAATACGTTCAATTTCATCCCACAGCGCTTGCAGCGCCCGGCGCAGAAGGATTTCTGATCAGTGAGGCAGTGCGAGGGGAAGGCGGCATCTTGATCACTCCCGATGGGCAACGCTTCATGGCGGCATATTCTCCCGAATGGAAGGATCTTGCTCCTCGTGATATCGCCGCCAGGGCGATACATCACGAGATGGAGAAAAACAATTACCCCTATGTGTTGCTGGATATCGCTTCACAAATGCCGGCCGTTACCATTCGCGAGCGCTTTCCAGGTATCTACAATCAGTGCTTGAAGTTTGGCATAGACATCACCAACGAACCGATTCCGGTGGTGCCGGCTGCTCATTATTTTTGCGGTGGCGTATTGGTGGATGAATGGGGCCGTTCGAACATTCAGAACCTTTATGCGGTTGGCGAAATCAGCTGCACGGGTGTACATGGCGCTAACCGGCTCGCTTCGACTTCACTTTTGGAAGGCTTAGTTTGGGGAAATCGGGCTGCGCAACACATTGAAGGATCATTAAGTGGAGGAGATATCCAGCGAACAGAGTTTGAGAATGTTCCACCCTGGGACGAAAGCGGCCTGGTTGCGGAAGCAGACCCGGCTTTAATTCAAGGCGACATGCAGACGATTCAAAACATTATGTGGCACTACGTAGGTCTGGTGCGCAGTGACGAGCGTTTGTCGCGCGCCATCCGGGAGTTACGCCACCTCTGGAATGAGATTGAGACCTTTTATCGAACCACGAAACTCGATGATGGATTGATCGGTTTGCGTAATGCGGTTGAAGTGGCGCTGATCGTCGCACAGGCTGCTCTTCACAATCGTCAAAGTCGCGGCTGCCACTTTCGACAAGACTCCGTTGCTGTGGAGGGTGATCGACTGATTTAGATTTCGCACTAATAACGGGCTTCGTTGGGCCAGGATTACCCTGCGACAAGGCATTGCACAAAAGTCGAATGAAAGGGGTTCGCGAAGCGGTATCAGAACCGGAGCGGGTAGCGACCGGGTCTCGGTTGGTAAGAGAAAGCCAAAGGCTTCTGTCAACCATCGCTTTCGTAAATGAGCGGCGACCCGGTCGCCTACAGCTTCCGGTTCTGATTTAGTCGCCTTCGCCGACTTTTTGTGCAAAGCCCTGCGACAAAAAACGGGCGTGTCCTTGTACAAGGGCACGCCCGCATTAGCTTAAGGTAGTTGTTCTAGAACTGCAGGCGAACGCCAAGCTGCATCTGGAAAACCTGGCTACCCGGGTTCACGTTGTTAATCAGGATAACGCCGGTGTTCGGATCACGAACCTGGAGGAAATTCGGATTCGACGGAGGACCTCCACTACCGCAAAGTTGACTTGCAACGGTGCAAAACTGGCCGCCGCCGCCGAAAGCCGTAGCGCTGGACGGGGCTGCGGTTGTTCCCACCAGCAAGTTAGGCCGATTTAAGATATTGAAAAATTCCGCCGAGAAAATCAAACGACGGTTTTCATCAAAATTGAAGCCCTTTTGCACTCGAGCGTCGGCCTCAAAAATTCCCCGATTCACAAAGAAATTTCGTTGATAGGTCACGCCCGGTACCAACAACGGCCGTTCATTGTTGACCGTGTCGCCGTTTAGATCGGCGCCTACAGTTGGGTTGAACGGCGCACCGGAGCGCAAGCGAATCGCGCTCGAGACTTCAAAGCCATGCGGCAGGAAGAATATCGGGTTAGCCATGAACTGGCTCTCACGATGAAGCCGACTCAGATAATATTCCGATCTCAAATCGTAAGGGTCGGCGTAGCCCACACCATCCTGTCGCTCGTTATCGTCGTCTGACAACAACCTGGAGAAGGTGTAGTAGGCATTGACATGAAGTCGTTTCTGAATCAAGCGCGCGCGGAAGGTAAGCCCGCGATAAAGCGATTTGCCGGTGGACTCCCGAATTGCAACCGCACCAAGAGCAAACCCCTGTTGGGCCTGTGTAGGTCGCTGTCGAGTAGTAACGGAACCAGTCGGGAAGGCGAGAGACGCGTTTGTCGCCAAATTAATAAACCCGCCGGGCGTGTTGATAGCGATGAACTGCCGGCCAGACGCGAGGATCTGTTGGACAATGCCGCCGGGGGCCGACATCGTTGCGAAGTTCGCCGCCGTGTTATTCGCCTGGAGGAATGCAACGTACTGCGCACCGGTCAAAGGCGCCGGGACGTTCAGATCGCGGAAGCGTGAGATCCGGTGTGTCGATACGTTTGCATAGTCAATGCCAACCACGAAATTCCGGGCAATCTCGCGTTCAACTCCGAAACCAAACTGGACCGAGCGGGGGTTCTTAAAGTCTTCAGCCTGTCCAACCACCTGCGCGCCGACGAAGGGACTGGGGTTCAAACCAAGACCGCTGGCAATACCAGCGATTTGCGTGGTTGTAAGAATTGGCAGGGAGCTTAAAGGAGAAGTGTTTAGATTGATCCCAACAATCGCAAACTGACGATAGACAGTGTTGGGTGTGCAGCGGTTTCTTGCATCGGTACCCGCAGCTGCCGCCGGATTGCAGCCGGTAATTGTTTTGTATTGCGTCCCGGCAGCACTGTTGAGAAAGGCGTCGAATGTAGCCTGACTGAATCCAGTGAACGGTAGACGCGTGCTCACGTCTCCCGGAGTGGCGCGATAATTATTGACGGGCGATGCCAAAACAATCAGAGGTGTACGAGCATAGTAGACGCCCGCAAATCCGCGAATCACCATCTTGCCTTTGCCTTCCGGATCATAGGCGAAGCCAAAGCGCGGTCCAATTTGCCAGCCGCTATCTTGAATTTGCGTCGCGTCGTAACCAGTCCCACGAATCGGAAAAATTGTTTTCCGTACCACGTCCACAATTTGAGTATTGCTTGCGTCTGGTGTGGGATTGTATTGCTGTTCCAGGCGAAGGCCGTAGTTAATACTTAACCGCGGCGTCAGACGCCAGTTGTCCTGACCAAAAAAGGCGAGCTCGTGCACCGTCATACCCGCTTCGAGATTTCCAATCTGTTTAAAGAAGCTGGCGTTAGTGCTATCGAAGCGTCCGAGGATCGCCTGCGTCGTTCCGGCTTGCGGCGTAACAGAATTGGACAACCTCAGCAAAGCATCCTGCACCTGCGCGCTGGTACCCCCGAGACTCAGGTTGTATTGACCAAACTGGTTGAAGCCGAAAGTTTGGGTGGCGAAAAGACGGCTGTATTCACCGCCGAATTTAAAATTGTGATTGCCGGTTAGTAAAGTTAGCGAGTCAGCCACCTGATGACGCGTGTCGTATTCGAAGTTTGGCAAAAAGGATGAGGTATCCGCACCGCCTGCTCCGTATGTGGCAAAGCTCGTGACAATCTGTGGGACTTCGGAATTAGAAAGACGCGGCCGGTCCTCGCGAGCCCACTGCAAGCGCAGTTCGTTGATCCAATCCGAACCGAAGTTACTGACGAGTTGCGCCACACCGATCTTTGTTTTGTCCTGCTCGGTGCCGTTCGTAGATAGTGCCTGGCGGGTCGTTGGGTCCACCGAGGTTTCGCCCCTCGAGGCCGCGTTCAAGGCATCGTTTTTACTTGCACTGAAGCGAACGTTGAACCTGTGATTATCGGCAATATTCCAATCCACTCGACCCAGGCCTGCATACGCATCGTTCGTCTGAAGGTACTCCGTCTGCTCTGCGTTATAGAACGAGAAAACCTCCTGTTGAGCTGCATTCAGAGTCACACCGGCCGGGAAGCCAACCGGGAACGCGAACACAATTTGCCGCGGCGCACGAAAGCGCTGCTGCTCGTATGAGCCAAAGTAGAACAGCTTGTCCCTCTTAATTGGACCGCCGATTGAGCCGCCAAATTGATGTTGAGTCGGGGCGAGAGTTGGGGTAATCCCAAGCGCATTCAGTTTTTGCTGTTGCAGAGCGTCGGTGAATTCATTACCTCGAGCTAATCGATTTGGCCGAAGCAAGTAGAACGCGGAACCGCGGACGCTGTTATCACCGGATTTTGTAACTGCGTTGACAATGCCACCGGTCGAGCGCCCGAATTCAGCTGAATAACCGGAGGCAACTACCTGAAATTCCTTGATTGCTTCCTGAGGGATTGTGAAAGCCAGGTTCGAGCGTTCACCGCCGCGTATCCCACCAAAGAAGGGTTGGTTGTAATCCACGCCGTCAACGTTAATGTTCCCATTGATTCCCTTTTGACCCGAAAGTGAAATCTGTCCGCGCGATGGATCGATCTGCGCCGTTGGTGTAAGGGTCACGAAATCCTGAAACCGGCGACCATTGATCGGCAGAGTGTTTATTGCTGTCTCCGTAAGAACAGCGTCGGATTCGTTTCGTGTCACCTGAACAGCATCTGCTGCAACCAACACAGTCGCCTGAACACCGCTGGCGCCTACCGTTAAAGTTAGATCCGCGCTTCGGCCCACGTTGACCACAACATCATCCAGCGTGGCTGCCGCAAAACCAGTTGCTTCGGCAACGACGATGTAAGTACCTGGAGGAAGAAGAACGATTGTGAACAAACCATCACTGCTGGTGGTCGCGGTGCGTTCTAGTCCAGTGCCTTTGTTGGTGACTTTAACAGTTGCATTAGGCACTGCCGCGCCGTTCGTGTCGGCAACCTGGCCGGCGATTTGTCCACTTCCGGCTTGTGATTGGGCCATCCCCACCGAGCTCACAGCGAGTAGAAACAGAATGAGGGAGAAGAGCTTCACTGATTTCGACATAACAGGCACTCCTTAAGGCAGAAGGTAGAGTTGAAAGAGTCTGTGCGGCCGGATCGGGCGCAGTTGGAAATCGTGAAAGAACCGTAAACCAGGTTATCCAAAAACCTAAAACGCTCGTTATCGATTCGGTTTTGAGACGCGATTTCTATCATGCTTCCATAGTGAGTGCAAGCATTACTAGACCAAAAAACAAGTCTGAAAAACCAACACGCTGAATCGCGCGAGGCTGAGTGTTTTCAAGGCGTGAAAGCGATCATGGGGCGGTAGCCCGACCACTTGATCCAGGAGCAGGGTCTTGAAAAACAAACCGGGTAGGCTTGAATCCTCAAGCCTACCCGGTTGGTCTTAGTTCTAACTGTTTATCCTAGAACTGGAAGCGAACGGCCAATTGAATCTGCCGCTCGCGGAAGAAAAAGCCGTTTGAAAGGTCGCTAGCTGTACCGAACGTTGGATCGAACGTTGCGCTACACGAACCGCTTACTGTGTTACCGGTGCAGGCCACGTTATACATTCGAGTGTTGACTCCCGTAACCTGCGTGCGGTTGAAAATGTTAAAGCCTTCAGCCAGCACTTCGATCTTGGCATCCTCTGTTATCGAAAAACGACGTGAGAGGCGAAGATCGACGTACTTGATCGACGGCGTATGGAAAGCGTTGTTTGGAAGCAGCCCGAAACGAAGCGAACCATTTGTTCCGTTAATACCGCCCGCCGGGCTGGCGCCGAAGACAGCGGAAGGACTAAAGCTATTCGTGACAGGAGTGTAGCGGAATCCTGAAAACATATTGACGATTGGTGCAATCGTCCATCCGTTTAGAATCGCGCCTCCCGCCTTGCCTCTGAGGCCCGCGAAATCGGTGTTGTAAACGACACTGGCGACGAACTTATGCCGGCGGTCGTAAGGAGACAGACCGTTCTCGCGCTGTGGATCGAAGGGATCAAAAAGCGCGGAGAAGCCAGGCGTAAACGTATTCGAACTCTGCGATCCGCCATTGTCCTGTCCCCTCGACAGCGTGTAACTGCTCTGGAATTGTAGACCGTTTGTCAGACGACGGTTGGCCTGCAACACCAAGGCGTGGTATTTCGTGGAAATACTGTCGCGAATCTCAAGGATATTGCCAAAGGCGGGGTTGGGCCTCGCACCCAGGTAGTAAGGATAAGTCCAAACCTGGCCTGCCAAAGGACCGTCCACGATGTTTATTTGTCTCGGTGCCGAGTTTCGATTCAAATTGGTGTCGACGAAGGTCGTGAGATTTCTTCCAAAGCTGAAGAGGTAGGTCGCGGAAAGTACCGTGTTACGCCCCACCTCGCGCTCGATGATTACGTCGCTCTGATGAATCAACGGGTTTTGAAAACCGTCTCTAAAGTAATTGACTCCAGCCGTTCCTGCCGGCGCACTCGCCAAAATATTTGGAAAGATTGGTGCGGCCGGGTTGCCCGCCGGTGTGGCCGTTCCGGGAGTAGCAGGGTTTACTGAAGACACCGCCTGACCCGTTGTCAGGCCAGTATTGATCAGCGAGTTAATTATGATGCTGCTGTTCACCCGTCCATAGTAGATTCCGTAGCCACCGCGCAAACTCGTCTTGCCATCACCATTAACGTCGAGGGCAAATCCCAGTCGCGGACCGAAGTTGTTTTTGTCGCTTGGGCGATTGCCCGTTTGCGGCAATGCAGGATTGACCAGGAAGGGCGTGGGAAACTTTTCATAGTCCCAACGCAGACCGAGGTTCAACGTTAGTCGAGGGGTCGCGCGCCAGTCGTCCTGTACAAAGAAAGCATAGTCGACCGTCTCGAGTTGAAAACGAGGCTGGCCGAAACCCTGCGCGTAATTGCTGGTATAGCACCTTCCGGCGAGTCGGATACCCGTGGAGCATGTCCCACCTGCTGCTCTCACTGCCCCGTTAGTCGTGAAGTTAGTGTAATCGACGATAAAGTCGTTGATGTTGTTATACGTGTAAGAGCCCCCCCCGGTGAAGAGGTTGTCGTCTATGTCTCTTACGTGATTGATGTCCGTACCAAACTTCAGGGTGTGGTTGCCGGTTGAGTAGGTAATAGTGTCGGCGAATTGGAAACGCCTTTCATCGGGGAGAGCTATTCTATCCAGCGAAGTCGCTTTACCAATAGTGATCCCGTTCGTAAGAGCTATCTGGGGCGAAAATCCGTTCGAGGTTGTTGGCTGGCCAGCAAGAGGTTGTTGGGCAAACTGAGCATTGAGTTCATCAGCAAATTGGAAACGGAACTCGTTGATCAGTTTATTTGACAACGTTGACGAAAGCCGCAGGTTGAGTGAATCAACCTCGACGAAGTCATCTCCGAAACCGGTGCGGTCACGCGTCACCGTTGCTCCGGTCTGAACGCCTGCGGGCGACGCCCAACGCAACCGGTTATAGGCAGCGGTGAAGGTGTGATTGCTTGTGATGTTCCAGTCAATCTTCGGGAAAATCAGCCTTTGATCTCCACGACGCGGGACCTCGCCCGTCTGGTCGACGAGAAAGGCCAATGCCGCGTCAACTTGTGCGGCAGACACCCGACGCGCGGAGTTCGATATTGACGAAGCGACCAAGGCAGCAGTACAGGCACCCCCTACCACAGTGCATCGGTTGACCGTATTAAGATAGTTGGCAGTACTGAATACAGCAACGCCGGGAAACTTACGCTTTTGCTCGTCGTAACTGAAAAAGAAGAACGCCTTGTCTTTGACTATTGGCCCACCGATGGTTCCACCAAATTGGTAGCGTACATCTTCGGGCTTAAACGCAACGCGCGTCGCGACTCCATTGACCAACTGAGTCAAGAACGTATTGGGATTGCGCGCGCCCCACTTGTTGTTGCGATCATATAGAAATGCCGAACCGTGAAACTCGTTAGTACCAGACTTCGTGATGGCGTTGATTACACCGCCCGCCGAACGTCCGTATTCGGCCGAGAAGTTTGAGGTGTTAACCTGAAATTCGCGAATCGCGCCCTGACTGATCGAATACGCACTGCGGGTGCGGCCTCTCTCTTCCGAGAAAAAGGCCTGATTGTTGTCGCCGCCGTCCACGGTGCTGTTGTTCAGCAGTCCGGAGATACCACGAAAACTAATCAAACCGAAGTTGCCGTCAGGAACGGCTCCAGGCGTTAGGATGGCGAAGTTAGACCAGCGGCGGCCGTTAACCGGAAGCTCGTTGATTGAGGTCTGGTTAAGGTTGCTGGAAAAGTCCTGCTGGGAAGTGTTGATGACCGGTGCGTCCGAAGTCACTTCAACAGTGCCACCCGAGACGGGTCCGATCGACAGCGGCGCCTCAACAGTAGTCACCACACCTACCTCGACTACTACGCTTTCCTGAGTGAACGGACTGAAACCCGAACCGTTGATGGTGATGGAGTAGATACCAGGCTGCAGATTTACGACCCGAAATCTACCCTGATCGTCGGTCGTTGCCGTCTCTTCTTTATTCGTTTCGGTGTTTCGCACCGTCACGGAGGCATTGGCAACTACTTCTTTGTTCGGGTTGGTGACGGTACCGCCAATGGCACCGGTCACTGTCGACTGACCAAAGGCAATCGAGCTAAGTCCGAAAATCAAGGACAGGACAAACGAGAGCTTCACAAATTTCGACATACGGGGAACTCCTTAGGAATGAGACGTTGAAAGAGTCTGCGCAATGGTTTGAGCGCAGGTGATAACTTTGAATATGTGCGAATTGAAATTATGCAAATCTAGAAAGGAAAGACTTATTGACCCATGTAGGTTGCGAACTTTTATCACGCCATTCGGGGTCCGCGCAAGCCCGACACAGGTTAAAGTTTGGTTAATCAATCGTTTCGACGGCTTGAACTGCGTGAAGGCATACGAATGCCTAGAATGTGACTAAAATCGTTCGCAAGGTGTATGCCGGAGCGGGTGAAAGCCCGATGACAAATTAACGTCCCACTTTTCAATACTTAAGTGCCGCACTCGACCTGCGAAACGTCCCGCTTAGCCAAGAATTTGGATCAAATCTTGGAAAATCAGGAAATGAGATCCGTATCGAATTAGTTTGGTTTGCTGACAAAAGAGCCTTCAGACTCGCTCGACAATCATGGCGATACCTTGGCCGCCGCCAATGCACGCCGTGGCCAGTCCGTAATGACCGCCCCGACGCTCTAATTCTTTCAGCAGGGTGAGAACCAGACGTGTGCCCGTGGCGCCCAGCGGATGCCCCAGCGCGATGGCCCCGCCGTTTACATTTGTTCGGGATCGATCCAGACCTAATTCCTTCTCCACAGCCAGATACTGTGCAGCAAAAGCTTCATTCACCTCGACCAAGTCGATGTCCTCAATCTTGAGGCCGGCTTTTTCAAGTGCCTTACGCGTCGCCGGAACGGGCCCAATACCCATGATTTCAGGCTCCACCCCGGCGTATGCCCAACTAACAATACGACCAAGGGGCTTCACACCCGGGCGCTTTGCGTATTCCTCTCCACTAATAACCAGAGCCGCCGCTCCATCCACAATTCCCGAGGCATTGCCAGCCGTCACAAACCCGTCTTTCGCAAAAGCAGGCTTTAACTTTGCCAGCCCCTCCATGGTAGTTTGCGGTCGCGGATGATCGTCAGTATCAAAGGTGATAGACGACTTGCGCGACTTCACTTCGACCGGAACGATCTCTTCTGCAAAGTAACCAGCGTCGCCGGCGCGCTTTGCTTCCTTCTGTGACCTCAGTGCGTATTCATCCTGTTCTTCGCGCGAGATTTCAAACTTCCGCGCGAGATTTTCAGCCGTCCCAGCCATGGGCGTATTGCAATAGGTATCCAGCAAAGCAACCATCAAGCTATCCTCTAGTTTTCCACCGCCTAAAGGAAAACCGGAGCGCGCGCCGCGTAAAACGTGGGGCGCCTGCGACATCGATTCCATTCCGCCCACCAACGCTGTTTGAGCTTCACCAAGTTGAATCATTTGCGCGCCGGAAATGATTGACTGAATCCCGCTGCCGCATAAGCGATTGACCGTCAGCGCCGGACGGTCAATAGGAACCCCGGCTTTCAAGGCCACGTGGCGAGCACCATAGATTGCGTCACCAGATGTTTGCAAAGCATTTCCGATGACAGTGTGATCGATTTCTTCCGGAGCAACTCCGGTCGTTTCCAACGTTGCTTTGGCGGCGATTGCTCCCAAGTCAATAGCCGAAATATCTTTGAGTGCTCCGACATACTCGCCCATCGGAGTGCGTTTACCACCCAGAATAAAGACGTCACGAGACATTTACTTATCCTCTTCTCATAGTTAAAAAATTGATGTCTGGCTGAAACCAACAAGAGTAACTAAGGCGTGAACGAACGTCAATTTGGGCCTAATTAAGTTGAGGCGCCGCTCCTTGTCCAGACGCGCCGACTGGTTAGTAGGTTACTGAGGGGCTATGAAGTCAGTACCACCTCGCGGTAGCAGGTGGGTCTCACGATTGCTGAATGCGGATGGCCGATTGCGGATTGGCCTAATGCGCAACAGACCAATTGGAAATCGGAAATCGACAATCGGAAATGAAGACGGCCCACCCGCTAACGCGAGGTGCTACTGACTTCATCTTGCCGCTTAATCCGTGAACCGGTGTTGTGCGCGATACCGATGTAACAGCTCTTCGAGAAAGCCTTCGTAAGTAAACGTCGGCATGTCATACGTGGGACGGAGCTTGTACATCAGCGGTAGCGAAACTCGCCAGGCCATCCATTGACGAGCCATGTCTGCCAACTCCCAACGCCGCCGGAGGAAGACCTCAACCACTTCGATCTCAGATTCCGATAGCGCGTTTACGTCGGCAACAAAATCCACCGGTCGGAATGCACGGCGCAAGGCGTCATCGCTCATAGGCGAGGCAAACACCTGGGCAAAAGCAGGCGCGTCCGCTTCACGTTCACGCACCACTACAGTTCCTGCGATCATGTCGCCGACGCGTTGGTCCGAAAGACTGAGAAAGACCGATATCAACCCAATCGAGTAAAAGGGCATGGGCATCATGTCGAAAGTTCGCAGTAGGTTTCTGACCGCAGCTTCCCAGAATGTAATCGGCCTCCCGTCTTCACGTATGACTCGCAACTTGAGCAAACGCTTTCCGGGTGTTTGTCCATTCCAAAGCCATTCAAAAAAACTGAAATAGCCGGAGACGATTAGAAATACCAGCACGATCAGAACTGCCTTGATCCATTTCGGCGCGTTTGAAAGTTCTTCACCGAACCTCCAAAAATCTGCGAACACGGCAAACGCGAGAGCCATCAGTAAGATCGTGCCGAACTGCAAGGCATGGTCGAGAGCGCAGGCGAGAAATCGATTGCCAATCGAGGCCAGGGCAAAATGGAGTGGGACGCGCTCCGGCGTTTCGATTATGAGAATGTCTTCGGTGGCCAGTGTTGCTGACATTGAACCTCAGAAGTTGGCGCTGCGTTCAGGCCAAAGTCAATCCGTGGGTGTGAAACAAACTGAAGTCCGCGCATCGGATGTGGCTACACGAGCATTGCAGCGGAGGGCCACTGCGGCAATCTGACAATCTGCGAGACTTCGTGAACGACGACCAGTTGCGTTGAATAGTGCTGCGGCCGTAACCGCATCAGACGCGAGAAACGGTTCGGGCGCGGGAAAAAGCAACTGCGCCAGGGTTTCATCATTCTGATTTAGCGGTCCACAAAGAAACTCGCTCCAAGCAATGGAGCTGATATCTAATTCTTCACCGTCTTTTTTCCAGGTTTGTAGCTTGGCGGCGGCCACGGAACTTGGCACGAGTGCCTGAATGAGAAAGTTGGTATCGAGGCGAATCATCAATTAGCGGCGGGCTTCTCGGACGGCCGCTTGCCACTCGGCAGCTTTTGCCGGCGTTAGATTTAGGCTCCGTTGCAAAGCCTTGAAAGTTTCTAACCAGATTTCTTTTTCTACTGGACCAGTGAGGTCGTTAGTTTGGCTATTGGTTTCTTTTCTTTCGGCCTCAAGCTCCGCCTCAATCTCATCCTGATTGGCGTGATAATGTGCTAACACTGCATAAACCTGGGCCATCGTAAGGTGCGGGTATTTCTCGGCAATTTGCTCAGCGCCGTAGCCTTCTTTGTACAAAACAACTATTTGGTTAACAGAAGTTTGGGTGCCCTCAACGCGCAAACGCCCCCCACAAACATCCGGAGAGCTAACCAATAATGTACTTATCTCAGTACTCATAATTAGGACGTCTAATTCAAATTCTGCACACAAATAGTGAACCGCTCATGTGAATGCCGTCAAGGTTACTTATTAACCCCCAGCAGGAGAAGGTGACGACGTTTGCCAACCTGAACTACAACTTTCTGATCGACCTTCAATTCGACTTCGGCGTTCGTCTGAGACACACGTTCGCCGGCGACCCGGACGCCTCCCTGTTCAATGAGTCTGCGGGCCTCTGCCATTGAAGGTGCCAGGTTCGTCTCGACCAGCAGACGCGGTAGTTGCCATGTCTGGGCTGCGGTTAGGTGCACCGGGATGGCCTCGGGAACCAACTTTAGTTTGAACTTGCGGTCGAACTCTTCTTCAGCGCTTTCAGCGGCCTGAGCCGAATGAAAATCTGTAATGATTAGCTTGGCGAGATCAACCTTAAGAGCGCGAGGATTTATAGCGAGAACACCGACATCAGTTTTCATCCGGAAGATCTCACGTTCAGTTTTGTCCGTCAGCAGCTCGTAGTAACGCCACATTAGATCATCGGAAATCGACATCACTTTGCCGAATATCTCCGACGGCGGCTCATTGATTCCGATGTAATTGCCGAGCGACTTCGACATCTTCTGCACGCCATCGGTGCCAACCAAAAGCGGCATGATCATCGCGACCTGTGCTTCCTGTTTGTATTCGCGCTGCAGGTTGCGGCCCATGAGCAAGTTGAATTTCTGGTCTGTGCCGCCCAACTCTACGTCAGCTTCTAAGGCCACGGAGTCGTAAGCCTGTGTCAGCGGGTAAAGCAGTTCGTGCAGGGCGACTGGCTTTTCTTCGTTTAGCCGTTTGGCGAAATCATCTCGTTCCAGGATCTGTTTGACGGTGACGTGTGAAGCAAGACGAATGAATCCGTCTGAACCCAACTGGTCCATCCACTCAGAGTTAAACCGCAACTCAGTCTTCTCGGGATCGAGTAAATTGAAGATTTGCTTTTTATAAGTCTCGGCGTTTGCGTTGATCTCCTCGCGTGAGAGCTGCGGCCGCGTGGCTGAGTTGCCGGATGGGTCGCCGATTAATCCGGTGAAATCTCCGATCAGGAAAATGACCGTGTGGCCCAGTTCCTGAAACGCACGCAGCTTCCGAATCACGACAGTATGGCCCAGGTGAATGTCGGGCGCAGTGGGATCAACGCCGAGTTTGACGCGCAATGGTTTGCCGGTTTTGACTGACTTCTCCAGCTTGGCCCTCAACTCATTCTCGGGAATGATTTCAGCCGCGCCTTTCCGCAGGTATGCAAGTTGTTCTTCAACGGTCATCGTTTTTATCGCAATTGGTAAATGGCTAAGAAAATTTATCAGAACCCACGCTCAACGATTTTCAGAGGAGAGAGTAGCGCATCTCAAAGGGCTGCGCTATGCTCCTTTGCAAACACTGAAATGCCTTGACCGATATGTGGATAGGCAGCGAATCAAAACATGCCAGTGACTCATGCCCAAAGTTCAAATGAACAGCGTAAGCCCCTCGAAGGCGCACGGCTAGCCTTCATTGGTTGCGGCGTGATGGCCGAGGCAATTATTGCCGGCTTACTGCGAAACAACCTGGTTTCTTCCGAGCAAATCGTCGGCAGTCACCCGCGAGCAGCGCGGCGCGAAGAACTCCAAACCAAATATTCAATCCGGATGTTTGAAAGCAATCGCGAAGCGGCATTGGCAGCGCACCCTGCCGAGCTCATAAATGGAACTGAGCGGACTGGGGCGTTGGTAATCCTGGCTGTGAAGCCACAGCGACTCGGGAAAGTGCTAACGGAACTTAAAGGCGCGATCCATCGCGAGCAACTCGTCGTTTCGATTGTTGCGGGCGCGCGTACGGAAACAATCGCCAACGAGCTGCTTCATCCCGCCATCGTGCGCACAATGCCGAACACTCCCGCGCAGATTGGGCAAGGCATGACAGCATGGACCGCCACGCCGGAAGTCAACGAAGTCCAGGAACAGGAAGTCCGCGCTATGCTCGAGGCCCTGGGTAGTGCGGTGCGAGTCGAGAACGAACGACACATCGACATGGCCACGGCGCTCAGTGCCACTGGTCCAACCTACATTTTTCTTGTGATGGAAGCGCTGGTCGACGCGGGCGTGCACATGGGTTTTTCGCGGCATGTGGCCCAGGAGCTGGTGCTGCAAACGATGCTTGGTTCTGTATTGTTCGCGAAGGAATCGCAAAAGCACCCGGCGGAACTCCGCAACATGGTGACCTCGCCGGGCGGAACGTCGGCCGAAGCAATCTATCAGATGGAAAAAGGTAGCCTGCGAACCGTGCTTTCAAAAGCCGTGTGGGCTGCATTTCAAAGGGCCGAAGCTTTAGGCGGTAAACCGAGAAATGAAGGCTAACGCGAGGAAATGACCGAGTCCTCAAAGCTCTTGCTGCCGTAGTTCTTACGGGCTTCACTCCAAGCCATCTTTTCCGAGTGAATCTAGAATTTTTCCCCAATCACCGCGCCGCACCTAAGCACGCGCTGAATGCTTTCCAATCTTCTTAAATTGAGTTTAGGAACTTCGGCATGCGACTCGTTTGAGTCGCGCGCAGATTCACCTTGTGGCCCATGGACCATGTTATGTGGCATGGCTTAAACTACCCTCCGTTGATGCGTCCCTGAGCGATCTGCTGCGCGTAGCTAAATGAGCGACAGTGAGCCACAGTATCGAGGCCAACAGAAGTGCGCAAAGACTACCGAGGACGGTGGCCAGGAGCGGTCGTATGTCCTCAAAGTCAGGCAGAAGCAAACTGGCGATTAACAACACGACTACCAGAGCATCTACTTGAACAATGCGGAAATCAATTCACAGCGGGGGCGGGGATCTTCTTTCGCACGTGCCGATTTATAACTTCATAGTTCCCGGTCGCTATTAACGCGACCGCTTCGGGATAGAGCTTGTGCTCCTCTTGAAGAATCCGCGCAGACAAAGTTTCTTCCGTATCATCGTCAAGCACGGGAACCGTTCTCTGTCCAATGATCGGCCCACCATCTAGTGTTTCGTCCACGAAGTGAACAGTGCAACCAGTCCATTTTACTCCGTGTTCGATCGCCTGGAGTTGAGCGTTGAGTCCTGGGAAAGCCGGCAGCAGGCTTGGATGAACATTCAGTATCCGGTCCCGGAAAGCCTGCAGAAACTCAGAAGACAAAACTCGCATGTACCCGGCGAGACAAACCAGATCGACATTGTGGTCTTTTAAGACTGAGGCAATCTCCCGATCATGTTCCTCACGGGGGCGGCCCCGCCGCTCAACGACCACGGTCCTTAAGCCTTCTTCTTTCGCTCTCAAGAGACCTGAAGCACTCGCATGATCACTTACTACGACAGCGATCTGGGTGTTGGGAATTCGGCCGTCGCGCACGGCCTCAGCCAGCGCCTGCATGTTTGAACCGCGGCCGGATATCAGAATACCCAGACGAGAAAGTTGGTGGGACATATCATTGGGTTGGCGATTGGGCCGTGGGCTTCCATATGAAGGTCATCAAAATTGTTGTGAACGAGTTGTAAAACTCAATCGCGTGTGGCAATCGAGTATAACAGCCTGCCTTTTAGACGACCCTTCATCTGATCGCTACCTCTCGATTGCCGGAAACGACGCGGCCGATTTCGTAAACCGAGTCTCCGCGTTGCTGGAGGTGTGATTTGACTGTCTCCGCATCGATAGGCGACGTAACGATTACCATCCCGACTCCCATATTGAACGTTCGATAGATCTCGGTTTCAGAAACGTTTCCGATCTCCTGCATCAGGTTGAAAACGGGAAGTATGGGCCAGCTTCCTTTCTTTATCGCGACAGCGGTGCCTTCAGGCAGAATGCGCGGAATGTTATCAGTCAATCCACCACCGGTGATGTGTGCCAGACCTTTTATCAATCCTGAATCAAGCAGACCTTCAAGCGATCTAAGATAACTGAGATGCGGCTGCAACAACGCTTCGCCGGCTGTCATTCCCAGTTCATCGAGGGGAGTTTCAACCTTGTAGCCGGCCACTTCAAAGAAAAGTTTGCGAGCGAGTGAATATCCATTCGTGTGAAGCCCTACCGACGGGAGAGCCAGGAGCACATCGCCTGCTTTGATCTGTTTTCCATCAATCGTCTTTTCTCGATCCACTACGCCGACAATAAACCCGGCAATGTCATACTCGCCTTCAGAATAGAAATCCGGCATCTCCGCGGTTTCCCCGCCCAACAGAACGCAGCCATTTTCGCGGCAGCCCGTAGCTACGCCTTCAACGACGGCGGCCACTTCTTCCGGTTTAAGCTTTCCAGTGGCCACATAATCGAGGAAGAAGAGCGGGCGGGCACCCTGGACGAGAATGTCGTTTACGCAGTGATTGACGAGGTCGCGCCCGACTGTGTTATGAACGCCGGTGAGGAAAGCGATCTTCAGTTTCGTGCCAACACCATCCGCCGAAGCAACGAGTACAGGTTGTTTCAACTGCGGGAAGGCGCCGTCAAACATTCCTCCAAAGCTGCCGATTTCGGAGAGCGTGCGTTCGTTGAATGTCTGCTTAGCCAGTTGCTTGATCCGGTCCGTGGCGCGGGTGGCCGCGTCGATATCAACGCCTGCGTCGCTGTAGGTGATGGGCTTGGTCATTAGTTTTTATTACAGAACCGAGTGCGGTAGCGCCGGATGCTTGAGGCATTTTGCATAACTGCACTATCCGAAATTAGGTTTGATTTGAGTATTAAGTTACCTCTTGCATCCGGCGCTACCGCGCTCGGTTCTGTAGTGGCATTTACTATTTACCCGCCTTCGTTTTAGGGGGTGGTCCAAAATCGCCGTACGCGATAAACCCTGAACGCGTCGAATCATCCTTCTGTGCCATGCGTCCGAGCCAGATATCGCTGGTAGCCTCTTTCGCGGTCTTCACCACGTATTCTCTGCCACGAGTGGTAATTGTGATCTCGCCCTGCAAGTCTGTTCGGTAGACTTTTACATTAGTGTTCTTGAAACGGTCGAGAACCAGCTGCGACGGGTGGCCATAGCGGTTCCATGCGCCGCACGAAATGATTGCCACTTCGGGTTTCACGCGATCCAGGAAGTCCTGCGCCGTCGCATACTTCGAGCCATGATGCGCGACCTTTAGTATCTTCGTCTTAAGATCAGGATCTTTGGTGAGCAAGCGATGTTCTGTTTGTTCTTCGGCGTCCGCGGGCAAGAGCATCGAGAAGTCTCCATAGTCAAGCCGCATTACGATTGAGTTGCCGTTTGGCACATTGCCACCCGTTTTCATCTGCTCCCTGGTAAAGATAGGCTCGCTGGGCGCCAGGATCATCAGACGTGCCCCGCCACCAAGGTCGTATTTTTTGCCGACCTCAGACTTTTCATATTGGGCGCCGCTCTGCGTCAACGCTTCTTTATACTCATCGTAAAACTTTGTTACGGGAGAAGATCTGTCCGCACGCCTGGGAGTAGGTTTTGGTTTTACTTTACCTGGAGGCTTTGCCTGTGGCTTGGCTGGAAGTAACGACTCAGGAACATCCGGTCGCTCACCGTTATCAATTACATTCAAAACCTTGATGCCCTTAAAGACCTCGTCGGCGCCACCAATGTGGTCCGGATGTGGATGTGTGGCGACAAAGTAATCGAGTTGCTGGATGTTGTAACGCTTCAGCGCCTCCAGTATCACCTTGCCTTTGCCCGCATCGCCCGCGTCAATCAAAACGGTTTTCCCCGCCGGCGAAACAATCAGAATTGAGTCGCCATTGACTGGCCCAACATCAAGCACGTGCACGCGAAGCTCGCCGCCCGATGCCGGTGGTGGTTTCGTTTTCCACCAAGGCAAAACGTATTTCAATCCGACATACCCGGCCGCACTGAGCACAACTACCAGAACAGCCGCCGCGCATCCACAACCCTTTATCGATCGCGCCACTCTAGAACTGCCTCTCTATTCAACTAGTTCTTTATCAGAATTCTAAACCGTGCCTGTTCAAAATGTCTGTCGGCGCTGAGCGCATTATTGATTGCGAGTTCTTTCATGACAACAAACGACACGCAGTCAATGAGTCCCCAGACCTTGTCTGAGTGTGATTTGTAGAGGTCAAACGCTTTTCTGAATAGGAGGGGATGAAGATGAACTACTGTCGCCTCATTTGAGGTGAGAAAATGCTCTAGAACTTCGACTGATTCTCGCTTGAAGTTTCGGGATAGGGCGTTGCCGATTTCCAGCAGGATTGCATCCGTCGTCACAACTGGCTGCCCCATAAAACGCTTGGCCAGGTCTACCGCGAGACTGTGGTACTGATCATTTTTGTTAACCAGGGCTACGACGAACGAGGTATCTACGAAGACGTCAGCCAATGGTTTTCTCTCCGCTCAGATACAGATCGAGGTTTTCAGAGAAGTCCCTTGGCCCGTCAATTGAGATTTTCATGAGTTTGGAAAACAGTGTTCCGCCATTGCTTTCCGTTTCGGATCGGCTATAGACCTTCACAACCTCATATAGTTCTTCCAGACGCTCCTCCGGAACCCTTTCGATCTCAGACTTGATTATGTCTTTTGTAACCATCACCATTCGTCACCTCCATCCCAGCATACCACTAAACTATGCCTCGAAACTTACAGCCTCGTGATCTCGTTCCCACATCGTTTCGGCGTCAGTGGTGATTCGGGTCGGATATTTTTCGTTCCAGCAGGCGACGCAAGATGAATCAGAGTTTATCCCGATTGCTTCCATCATTCCTTCCAACGAAAGGTAGCCCAGCGAGTCGGCCTCGATGAACTTCCTGATTTCCTCAACCGACATTTGCGCGGCAATCAAATCAGCTTTGTTTGGGGTGTCGATTCCGTAATAGCAAGGGCTGATCGTCGGCGGACAACTTACGCGTACGTGGATTTCCTTTGCGCCCGCCTCCCGGACCATGCGCACAATCTTTTTCGACGTTGTACCGCGCACGATCGAGTCGTCAATCAGCACCACTCGTTTGCCTTCGATCAGGTGGCGAACAGGATTGAGTTTGATGCGCACGCCGAACGAACGAATCGACTGGCGGGGCTCAATGAAAGTTCGGCCAACGTAATGATTGCGAACCAGGCCAAAACGAAAACTGATTTTGCTCTGCGCTGAATAACCGATTGCCGCCACGGTCCCTGAATCCGGAACTGGAACCACGAGGTCCGCATCGGCCGGCTGCTCCAGCGCCAATCGCTTGCCCATCTTGTGACGCGATTCATTCACCGAGCGGCCGTAGATAAGAGAGTCAGGCCGCGCGAAGTAAACGTGCTCAAACAAACACATTGACGGTTTCTGTTTTTCCAGCGGATGCGACGAACGCAAACCATTCCGGTCGATCACGATCATCTCGCCCGGTTCAACGTCGCGGACATACTGGCCGTCAATAAGATCGAAGGCGCATGTCTCTGACGCCACCACCCACGCATCGCCCACTCGTCCCAGCGCCAGCGGTCGAAAGCCGCGTGGATCGCGGACGGCGATCAATTCCGTGGGCGTCAGAAAGAGCATTGAAAACGCGCCCTCAATGCTTCTTAAAACTTCGGGAATCGCCTCGCGTACTGACGAAGCCTTTGAACGCGCAACACGATGCAGGATAACTTCGGTGTCGGAGGTGGCGGAAAAGATTGCGCCTTCACGTTCCAGCTTGCGACGTTCCTCGCGAGCAAAAGGAAGGTTGCCATTGTGGCAAACCGCAATTTGTCCGTGTTGGCAGGTGACTAAAAACGGTTGGGCTTCGCGGATTGAAACTTCCCCGGCGGTGGAATATCGAACGTGACCGATAGCGCTGGCGCCGGTTAAGCGATCGAGTGTTGACTGATCAAAAGCATCAGCAACATGACCCATTGCGCGTTCCTGGCGCAGTTCGGATTCGTTGGAAGAAACGATGCCGCATGATTCCTGGCCCCGGTGCTGAAGCGCATAGAGCCCAAGATAAGTAAGGCGTGACGCGTCCGGATGACCATAAATTCCGAACACTCCACATTCGTCGTGAAATTTGTCCTGAACTATTTCCAAACTATTCCCTTGCTACCCGCCGGTTGAGATTAAATCTTCTTTCTTGTTACTGCTGAGCTTACTTCGCATTTCAAAACCTTTCAACCCGAGTGTGACGCATGCCTTCCCGCGCCGGAGGATACACAAAATCGGCTGCCTTCGGTATTATTTCGAACGGCAGGAGAAAGTAGATGCCGGCCCTTGAAGAGCGTTGACCAAGCAGCAACGCTGCGCTCGTCAGAGCCTCTTGAAATAAACTCGACCCTTAATTCGCCGTGAAGCAATCAAGTTTTTCCAACACTGTAATTCAATTAGCCCTGCGTACAGGACTCATCGCGGCGTTCGTGGCCGTCGGTTGGGCCATCTATTCCCAACTGCCGCACCAACCTACAACTGAGCCGGAGGCTGCTAATGGTGAAACTGTGTTGCAGATCGTCTTGCGGCCTTCCCTGACCAGAGAAGCAGAGGTTCTCGATATTCCTGTTGAACTCTATCCGGTCGACATTGTCTCAGTACGCGACGAGTATTTTACCGAACGACGCGCGGGAAAACGGTTCGATGATTTTTTGAGTGAACGTATGAAAGGTCGCAACCCAGTTACCGCTAAGTTGGACCGACAGGGCCAGACGTCAGTTGTCATCAATCCGGGCAATTGGTGGTTGCACGCATTGCTTTCAGGTGATGAAGAGTTGGAATGGCGCCTGCCGATTAAGGTCTCAGGACGCAAGCAAACCGTCGAGCTCACTTCGCAAAACGTGTACGCGCGAACCAGAAGCTTCTAGGCCAGAGATCAGAGGTCAGAAGTCAGAGGTCAGACGACTGAGGTCAGGGGCGCGGAGTTCAGAGTTCAACCTTCAGGTTGCGTCTTGCGCTACGACAAAAGCTAAAGCTTGCTGAACTCTGAACTACGCGCCCCGACATCTGACTTCTGACTTCTGACTTCTGACCTCTGACTTCTGGCCTCTCTTCTTTATGCTCGCTCTTCAGGTAGACAAAAAGAAACTCCTGGTCCGCGACGTTGATCAACCCGAGCCTGGCGCGGAAGCGTTGGTGCGTGTGCTGCTCTCCGGCATCTGCAATACCGACCTGGAAATCGCGCGCGGATACGCCGGCTTTAAAGGAACGATAGGCCACGAGTTCGTAGGCATCGTCGAAGAGGCTTCAGATAAATCGGTGGTGGGCAGACGAGTTGTCGGCGAGATCAATGCAGGTTGCGGCGATTGCGAATTGTGCAAAGGTGGTGACGCGCGACACTGTCCGGGCCGAACGGTCCTCGGAATTCTGGGCAGGGACGGCTCGCACGCTGAGTTATTGCGTTTGCCCTTAACGAACCTTGTCCCGGTGCCGGACAGCGTGGTGGATGAACATGCGGTTTTTGCTGAACCGCTCGGAGCCGCGTGCGGCATCATGGAACGTGTCGCCATAAAACGGACGCACAACGTCGCCGTCATCGGTGACGGCAAACTCGGATTGCTCTGCGCTCAGGCAATTGCTCTCACTGGCGCGAACGTATTGTTGATTGGAAAGCACGCGGAGAAGTTGCGTATCGCCGAGCGGCGCGGAATAGAGACTTTGTCGCCTGCGATGGGAGCCAAAAGAAAACGCCAGTTTGATGTGGTGGTCGAAGCGTCCGGTTCACCTACGGGCGTGACGGGAGCACTCGACATGTTGCGACCGCGCGGCACGCTGGTCTTGAAGTCGACGTTTGAGGGGCCAGCCAGGATGGGCGAGATCAACCAGGCTCGGCTCGTAGTAGATGAAATTTCAATCATAGGATCGCGCTGCGGACGTCTTCAGCCTGCGCTGGATCTTTTGAAAAAAGGTGCCCTCGATATAGACAGCCTGATCAGCGAAGAATACCCGCTGGCACGGGGCGTCCACGCGATGGGTCGCGCTGGCAAGAAGGGCGTCTTGAAAGTTTTTCTCCGACCGTGACGTTTCGACTAGTCTGTCGGCGCGCTGAGCCGGCCAAGGGGATGCTCTCGCCAAAAATCGCTCTGAAAAACTACTCACCAATCGGCAACTTACACGCTACGCGCCTGGGCCTATACGCAGGCGGCGCGGCTACTGATCACCTCAGACAAACTGCGCGGCCGTGGAGTTTCTCGAGGAAGCAGCGGCTGAAGCGCGACGCATAGAGGCAGCCGATCCTGATCGCGCGCGGGCGCTGATCGGCGTGGCCACACAATTGGTTACTGCCGACCGCATCCGGGCCTGGGAGATAACCAGCGAAGCTGTCAAAGCCGCAAACTCCGATGGAGAGTTCACTGGAGAAAATACCCTCCGCAAGTCAATGGCGGAAGCATGCAGCAGGAGGCGCAGATGTTGGTGGGCACGCAAATTAGTGTTCCCAATGTCGACTGGCAACAGAACCAGAAAGGTCTCATCTTTTTCCTGAAGAAGGATTGTGCGTTTTGTACGACGAGCGCGCTTTTTTATCGCCAGGTAATTGAAGAGGCCCAGCAGCGAAATGTGAAGTGGCTTGCCATCCTGCCCGATCCACTCGATGTAGGAAGGGAATTTGATGGGAAGCGCTAATGAACCCGTGAAAACAAAAACCTCCCACCAGTAAGCTGAACATACATCAACCACTAGTCACTTCGTTTCAGAGTCTGGAAAGAGAAAAAATGAGACGGGGCCAGGACCAGATTGCTCCCATGAAGCTTGGCATATTCAAACCCTTTCATAACCGTGTTACGGATAACTGACCCGCCGTTCGCTCGAACAATATCTACTCGAATGTGACTTCCTAGTCTTTCCCACGACCTTTCGTTATACTGGCGAAATCCTGACCTCCCGAGATGAAAATGCAAAGGACGGTCTTTTAATGCGAAGCCGGTCTGAAGATTTCTAAGGCGGTGAAAAATGTTGGAGTCTTTCAATCAAACTAACAACGTCGAAGGTTCGATACTCCGAAAACTGCGTGTTTGGATCGGGGCGCTGGCCGTTTTTTGCCTGCTGGTCGGTATCGGCATTGGCTCAATTCTGGCTGACCGGTCGGCGGTGGCCCAAAACCAGTTGCAAACGGTCGCACGGGCGCCGGAAGCTCTTTCCGCTTCCTTTTCCGAGATTGCCAATCGCGTCGAGCCTGCCGTCGTGAACATTGAAACCATGACTGCTGGGCCGGACGTGACGGAAAACAGTGAGGAGGATAAAGAAGATGAACCTTCTAACAACCCACTGCTCGACATGTTTCGCCGTCAAAGCCGCCGCCCAACCCGTAGCGTCGGCAGCGGTTTTATCGTCAGTCCCAAAGGGTACATATTGACGAATGAACACGTGGTCGAAGGTTCATCGCGAATAATTATTGGCTTGCAGTCCGGCGAAAGATATCGCGGCAGGGTTATCGGAATTGATGAAGAAACAGATGTCGCAGTTGTGAAGATCGATGCGCCGCGAGACTTACCAACCGTCACACTCGGCGATTCAGATGCCGCGCAGGTCGGCGATTGGGTTCTTGCGATTGGTTCGCCTTTTGGCTTGGAGCAGACAGTTACAGCCGGCATCATATCGAAGAAGGAAAGAGAAACTCCTTACTTCTCAAACTTCCAACGCTTTCTGCAAACCGACGCAGCCATCAATCGAGGAAACAGCGGTGGACCGTTGGTAAACATGCGCGGCGAAGTGATCGGGATTAACTCGCAAATCGCGACCTCCACCGGCGACTACAACGGCATCGGCTTCGCATTGCCGGCGACCGAGGCCAGTTTTGTTTACCAGCAAATTGTAGCTAACGGAAAGGTGCGCCGGGGCTACCTTGGGGTGACGCTTGATTCCGTTAAAGATGAATTTGCACGCGTGTATGGGCTTACTGAAGCCAAGGGCGCCATCATCATGGATGTTCAGGAGACTGAGGATGGACTTCCCACTCCGGCCGCAAAGGCGGGACTACAGAAACTGGACATCGTCACTGAGTTCAACGGTCAACCGGTAGCCAGCGCTCAGGACTTGATCCAAAAGGTGGCAGGCACGCCGGTGGGAAGCTCGGCAGCGTTCTCTTTTCTGCGCGAGCGCGATGGCAAACTCGAAAAACAAACAGCCAATATTGTTTTGGGCGAGCGTCCCCCACCACCAGGGGTTGGAGTGACCGAAACACCTGCTCGACGAAAGGATGCTGATCCGAAAGGGAATGGACTCCACCTGGGGATTACCTTAGGTGAGCTAACACAGCAGTTGATTAATGACAAACGTTTGACCGGAGTTCGTGGCCTTTACGTAAAGGAAGTTGATCCAAACGGGCTGGCGGCAGAAGTGCGAGCAAACGGGCAGCAGGCACTGGCCGTCCATGATGTGATTACACGCATCAACCGGATGCCGGTCACCACGCTGGCTGAGTTTCAGCGGGTTCTCAATGGCCTGAAACCTGGCGATCCGATTGTCCTTCAGGTGTCTCGTAGTTCAAGGATCCCAAATCGGGTAACAGGGTCGGAGAGCCACCGAATAACGACCAGAATAGTTCAGTTCACTTATCAATAAAGGTAGGTCTCGGGTGCCGGGTGTCGGGTGCCAGTTGCTCTTACGGCCCGACACCCGACACTCGAAACCCGGTACCCATAATGGCCCAGGCAAAAAAAGCGCTTGCAAAAAAGAGTTCGAAACAGCAATCCAGAACATCAACCCGCACTTCGGTAAAAACCTACGACAACTACATCGGCGGCGAGTGGGTCCAGAGTGAGTCGGGGGCTGTGTTTGACAACATCAACCCCGCTGACAATCAGGACGTCATTGGCCGCTTTCCGCTTTCCACCAGGGCAGACGTAAATCGAGCAGTGAATGCGGCGCAGGAGGCGTTTGATGGTTGGCGTAACACACCCGCTCCCCGGCGCGCGGAAATTCTCTTCCGCCTCGGCGAGATCCTGATTCGCAATAAAGACAGGTTTTCCCGGGACATGACCCGCGAGATGGGGAAAGTCCTTACAGAGGCGGGCGGCGATGTGCAGGAAGCGATTGACTGCACGTACTACACGGCCGGTGAAGGTCGCAGACTGCATGGATTTACAACTCCGGCGGAAATGCCGGACAAGTTTGCGATGTGCGTCAGGCAGCCCGTAGGCCTATGCGGATTGATCACGCCATGGAATTTTCCCATGGCCATTCCCTCATGGAAACTGATTCCCGCACTTGTCTGTGGCAACACGGTGGTGATCAAACCGGCCGAGGACACGCCGCTTTCAACTTACAACCTGGTCAAGGCGTGTGAAGAAGCTGGGATACCGCCGGGCGTTGTAAACATGGTGACGGGCTACGGCGATGTCGCGGGGGCTGCGATCACCAACCATTCAGCTTTACGTCTGATTTCGTTTACCGGCTCGACCGAGACAGGACGCATTGTCTCCACTGCCTGCGCCGAACGAAACGCGATTTGCTCTCTCGAGATGGGCGGCAAAAACGTGATCATCGTGATGGACGATGCGGACGTGGATCTGGCAGTTGAAGGCGCAATCTGGGGCGCGTTTGGAACTTCAGGTCAACGCTGCACCGCGTCGTCCCGCCTGGTGGTCCATAAGAAGGTTTATAAACAGTTTTCCAGAAAACTCGTGGAACAGGCGGAGTCGCTGCGCGTGGGTAACGGCGCTGACGCCAGGACAGATGTGGGGCCCGTAATCAACGCCGAAGCAGTTACCAAGATCATGGGTTACATCGACATCGGCCAACACGAAGACGGCGCCACCCTGGCCTGCGGCGGCAAGCGTTTGACTAAAGGTGATTACGGTCGTGGTTACTACATCGAGCCTACGGTGTTTACCGACGTTGCTCCTAACATGCGCATTGCTCAGGAAGAGATCTTTGGACCAGTCACCTCAGTGATACCGACAAAGTCTCTGGAAGAAGCTGTTGAGATTGCCAACGGAGTGCGCTACGGACTATCGGCGGCGATTTACACGAGCGATGTCAACCGTGCGTTTCGCGCGATGAACGACATGTACACGGGCATCTTCTATGTAAACGCGTCCACCATCGGCGCGGAAGTGCACCTGCCCTTTGGCGGTACCAAGGGTACGGGCAATGGCCATCGTGAAGCCGGCACTCAGGTGCTCGATATCTTCACCGAATGGAAATCGGTTTACGTTGACTACAGTGGAAAACTTCAACGGGCCCAGATCGACACCGTCGAAGGAATCGGCTAGCAGTCAGAAGTCAGAGGTCAGCTCGGTGATATACAACTAACAAATAACTGGCTTCCAACTTCTGACCCCTGATCCCTGATTTCTGATCTCTGACTTCTGACTTCTGACCTCTGATCTCTGATCTCTGACCTCTGACCTCTGACTTCTGACTTCTGACTTCTAACCTGGAGGACTAGAACGTGATCGTTGGACTGCCGAAAGAGATTAAAGATAACGAGTATAGAGTTGGTTTGACGCCTGCGGGTGTCCGCGCACTTACTGATGCCGATCATCAGGTGATTGTTGAGAAGAGCGCCGGCAACGGTTCCGGGTTTGAAGATGCGCTTTACCAAAAGGCGGGCGCTGAAATCATCGATTCAGCCGACGACGTTTGGGCCCAGGCCGAGATGATCGTGAAGGTCAAGGAGCCGATCGAGCCAGAGTATCCGCGCATGCGTGAAGGTCAATTGTTGTTCACCTATCTTCACCTGGCGCCAGACATAAAACTTACCCAGGAGCTGCTCAAGCGCAAGGTCACCGGAATCGCATACGAAACTATTACCGATCGGCGCGGCGGACTGCCGTTGCTCACGCCAATGTCGGAAGTTGCCGGACGTATGGCAATTCAGGTGGGCGCACACTACCTCGAGAAGATGGCGGGTGGCCGAGGTATTTTGCTGGGCGGCGTGCCGGGCGTGCCGGCCGCAAAGGTTGTCATCATAGGCGGAGGTGTGGTGGGAACTAATGCCGCAAAGATTGCCGTCGGCATGGGCGCTGCGGTTACCATCATCGACAACAATCTTGATCGGCTGCGCGAGCTCGACGATATCTTTCTGACCAAGGTCTCCACCCTGGCTTCCAGCGCCTACATGATTCACGACGCGATTTCCACCGCCGATCTGATCGTAGGAGCGGTGTTGGTCCCTGGGGCGGCCGCGCCCAAACTGGTGACCAAAAACATGCTCAAAGACGTGCCGAACGGCGCCGTAATCGTCGACGTCGCGGTGGACCAGGGCGGGTGCATTGAGACGACCCACCCAACCACTCATTCAAACCCGACTTATTACGTCGAGGGGGTGTTGCACTACTGCGTAGCAAATATGCCGGGAGCGGTTCCGCGCACGTCAACGTTCGCACTTACGAATGCCACCCTTCCCTACGCCGTCAGACTCGCCAACAAAGGTTTCTTTGAAGCGATCCGAACCGATCCAGGATTGAAAGAAGGCGTTAACACCTACGCTGGTCATTGCACCTACGAGGCAGTAGCCGCCGCGCAGGGATTGTCATATACGAATGTCGATGCACTGGTGGAAGTTAACAGCTCGTCAACTGCGCGCTAACGATCCAGCGATCGGCATCAGAACCGGAAGCGGGTAGCGACCGGGTCTTGTTGGGCTTCATGTTAGTAGTAGCCCAGCACAACCCGGTCGCTACCGCTTCCGGTTCTGATATGACACTTGAGTTGGACTTACGCCTTGCGACTCAGCAACTCTTCAATACAAGCAACTAAACTTTCGGCTGACACCGGCTTCGCCAGAAAAGCGTCAACCTTTTCGGCGTTCTGATTATTTTCTTTTCGCTCGAGAGCGCTTAGTAAAATGACGGGAAGATGAGCAAGCGTCTGGCTATTCCTGAGGAACCGGCAAAATTCATATCCGCTGAGGTTGGGCATCATCGCATCCGTTACCACGATATCAATTGGCGTTGAGAGCGCGAGCTTCATCGCCTCCAGGCCGTCAGCCGCCGGGATAACTTTGTAACCGGCACGGTCAAGCACAACTTCAAGAAACCGCCTCAGCGCGCGGTCATCCTCAGCCAGCAACACACGTTTGCGCGTACTACTTTCTGCAGGCGGCGCCACTGTAATTGATTCCGGTAATGAAGGTTCTTCCTGGACTGTCATTGAGAGAAGTTTCGTCGGGTCGGGTAAATTCACTTGAGGAGCCGGCCTAAAATGCCAGCCCAATCAGCATATGACCCGCCTCAAGCTGTTGTCAATTACTATCACTTAACGCGTGCTGATGCAGTTTCGCTGATCAATTAAACTGCATCAGTACCCAATTGGACGTGTTTGCGGAGGTTTCCCGCGACCGCGGAGGTTCCGACTGACTCATCATCTACTTGTCCATAAACTGCCTCTGCCAGAGTTCAAGATTCAGTAGCTGGAAAACCTGCAGATTGTAATCTTCACGACCCGAAGAATTAGCCTCGATAATTCTTTGCACTTCAACTGGTCTAAACAGCCCGCGCCGCTTCACCGTTTCCGGCGAAAGCAGGTCATCAATCATCGGACGCAGAGCGCCCCGCAACCACGAACGGATTGGCGCGCCGAAGCCTGCCTTCTTTCGCCAGACTATGTCGGCAGGTAACGACTTTTCCAGCGCTCGCTTGAGAATATATTTTCGTTTGAAGCCACGCAGCTTTAGATCTGCCGGCATGCGCGCAGCAAACTCAATCATCCGGCGATTCAGAAAAGGCACTCGAACCTCGAGGTTGGCAGCCATCGAGGTCTTGTCGGTAGTTATCAGGTTCAAACACGGTAAGAACGTTTTCAGATCCACGTAAAGCAGGCGATTCAAAGGCGCAGCGTTGCCAACGCGAGCGAAGTAACGCCTGTGGCTGGCATACGCGTCCAATCCACGTGTCGCTTCGAGCATGGGCTCGGAATATAGTTTCTGTTTCGCTTCATCGGTGAAGTAGGTTCCGTATCCCAGGTATCGATTCTCAAAGTCGAGCGCCGCACTAAGCGCAAACTTCTTAGCATTGCGTAATGGACCAGTAAGCCTTCCGGGCATACCTCCCGGCAATGTGCGCCCTAAAACCTCCATCAAAGGCCGCCGTAGCATTGTTGGAATCGGATCAAACGCGCCGGCAATCTTCATCGCCAGTTGGCGCGGGTAACCGGCAAACACTTCATCACCGCCCATGCCCGACAGCATAACGCGTAGCGTCTCGCGAGCAGCGCAAGAAACGAGATAGCTGGGAATTGCCATGTCTATAGCCGGTTCATCCATGTGATAGACCAACTTAGGCAGCAGCTCAGTCACCGAGGGCTGCAGCATGATTTCATGATAGTCGGTGTCGAGTTGCTTGTTGACGCGCCGAGCCCATTCCACATCGTCCGGAATAATGTCGTAACGCAGATCTTCACTTTCAATGCCTACGGTGTAGGTGCTGACACGTCTACCGTTGCTGTGGTTCTTCATCATCGCGACGATCGCCGAGGAGTCGATGCCGCCTGAGAGAAACGATCCCAGCGGAACATCTGCAACCATCTCCAGGCGCACGACGTTGTCCAACATCGCAAGCACTTGCTCCTGCCACCATGCTTCACTGCGACCTTCCTCGATGTCGTCAAACGAAACGTCCCACCATTCGTTGACACTGATTTCGTCGTCTTTGAACGTGAGGACGTGCGCCGGCGGCAGCGTCTTGATTCCCTGAAACAAGGTGTTTGGATCGGGGGCCCAGAGGAAGGTGAGAAACTGGTGTAGCGCTTCCGGATCGAGCTGACGAGAAACTAATCCGGTCGCGAGGATAGCTTTTACTTCCGAGGCGAAAATTAATAAGCCGGGGTTTCCGCCTTGCTCGGGCACATAAGCGTAGTAAAGCGGCTTGATGCCCACGTGGTCGCGCGCCAGCGTTAAGCTGCGCTCGAGATTGTCCCAGATGGCGAAGTGAAACATCCCATTGAAACGAGGAAGACAATCCTTGCCCCACTCCGCAAACGCAGTGAGCAGAACTTCGGTGTCAGTCTGAGATTTGATGAGGTGGCCTTTGCTTTGGAGTTCCTCCCGCAGCTCTCGATAGTTGTAGATCTCGCCGCCAAACGTGATCACATAGCGGCCATCGGCGGACAGCATTGGTTGATGGCCGGCGGTGCTGGTATCGATTATCGCCAGTCGCCGATGGCCCAGGCATATTTGCCGTCGGGAGTCATCGTTGAAGTCCGATGTCCAGATCCCTTCGTCGTCTCGGCCGCGATGCTCTATCGAAGAAAGCATCGCCCGCATGTAGCGTTCAGGGTCCTGACTGATTATTCCGGCGATGCCACACATAGATTCAGAGGTCAGGGGCCAGGGGCTAGAAGTTTAGAGTTCATCAAGCTTCAACTTGCGGCGTCGCAAAAGCACAACCTGAAGGTTGAACTCTGAACTACTTGCCTCTTACCGATCACTCATGACTTCGAGAGATCGTCCAGTACGAATTGAATCAAGCGCCCGAAACGTGGCGCGCGTAGTAGCCTCGAGTTCTCCAAGCGCAATCGGCGCCGGGCCGCCCTCAAGCACGACAGCGCAAACGGCCTTCACTTGCTCAGCTTGTCCTTTATCCTGCGCTCGCAGCGTTATCTTCTCTTCGCGTCCGTTACGGAAACCGATCGCCTGGCGAAAGTCGTCGATGACAAAGCTCTTTCCTTCGCCAAAAATCTCCATGCGCTCTTTGGCGAGCGCCTTATCACCTTCCGCGAGATATGCAACACAGCCGTTCGAGCCGTCGGCAAAACGCAAAGTGATGAAGACCGAATCGTGGTTCGTAACGTTGTCCTGATACGCAGCTATTGCCGCCGCGAAAACCGATATGGGCCGTGACGCGGTCCAGTACTGCATCAAGTCGATGAAATGACAGACTTCACCGACGATCCGGCCGCCGCCTTGCGTAGCATCCTGAATCCAATGCTCAGCAGGAATGCGACCGGCGTTGATCCGATACAAAATCGAGAGTGGTGTTTGACGGCCGGCGAAAAACTCTTTCGCGGCCCGTGCCAACGGTGAAAACCGGCGATTAAAACCCACCATCAATTGCCCACGCGAACGCGCCGCTGCGTCGAGAACCTGGTTCAACTCCTCGTCATTCAGGGCCAAAGGCTTTTCTACGAAAACATGCTTGTCGCGAGTGAGCGCTTCGACGGCAAGTTTTGCGTGCGAGTCGTGACGAGTTCCAATTACAACCAGATTCACATTGTCGTCACCAATCACGTCTGCCGCCTCCGACACCGCGCGACTAAACCCAAATTTCTTCCCGGCGCCGACCGCCGTTAATCCGGAAGCAGTGGCGACGGAAATCAATTCAACACCAGCGCTCTTAAACTGTGGTAGCAACATCCCGGTCACGTAGCCGCCCGCTCCGATTACACCCGCGCGTACCGATCTTTCCGCGCTTGAGTTTGGCTTGACCTGCTCCAGCAATTCGACATTGCGAGTGAGTTCTCGATTCGGGTCATAACCGAGCACGACTCCCAGATACGGTTCGCCCGAATCTCCCGCCAGAAGTTCATACGCGCGCTCGGCATTGTCGATTTCAAAACGATGCGTAATCAAAGCGTCTAGGTTGATGCGTTTCTCACTCACCAGATTGAGGAAGGCTTCGATGTTACGTTTCTCCGTCCAACGCACGTACCCAAAGGGATAGTCGTGGCCGCGCTCTTCGTAATCGGGATCGTAACGACCCGGTCCATACGACATTGAAATCTGCAACGACAACTCGCGAGCAAAATAAGATGAGCGCGGCACCGTCAATCCGGTCATTCCCACGACAACCACCCGGCCCTTCATGCGCGAGATTTCCCCAGCCAACTCGACCGGCGCATTTGAATCCGTGGCCGCCGTAATCAGCACCGCATCAGCTCCGCGTCCGTTGGTCCAATTCAAAACCGCTTGTTTTGTCTCATCGTTTGAAACGACAGCAGCATCTGCGCCGAGTTGTCGCGCAAGGTCGACCCGCGCAGAGTCGAGATCGATACCAAACACACGACACCCGTTCGCTTTTAGAAGTTGGACCGTCAACTGACCCACTAATCCCAAGCCGATTACGACGACGGATTCGCCAAGCGTCGGTTGGGCCAGCCTGACTCCCTGCAAAGCAATCGCGCCGAGGGTGCCAAAAGAGCCTACCTCGAATTCAACATTGTCCGGAAGAGACACGCACAGATTTGTTGGCACCGACAAGACTTCAGCGTGGGACGCGAAGCCGACGCCGGCACAGGCTACCCGATCGCCCGAAGCGAAATCAGTTACGTCGTTGCCAACCGCAATCACGATTCCAGCAGCGCTGTACCCCAGGGCCTGCGATGAAGCGAGTTTTCCTCGCACGGCATTGAATGTATTTCGCAGGCCTTCGGTGCGCGCTTTATCGATAACAGCCTTCACCAGATCCGGACGCTCGCGCGCTTCCTGCACCAGGCTTTTGCGCACACTCTCGACAGAAGCCCTTTCGGTGCCGGCACTAATCAACGAAGCTACAGTCCGAACTAGAACGCGCCCTGCCTGCACCACGGGCACCGGCACTTCTCCGACCGCAACCTTGCCGCTCTTTCGGTTTTGTAATACCTGCTTCATGCTGACAATTGTCTATCAGTGACTTTCAGTTTTGTTTCGCGATACGAAAACTATCCACGAGTTCACACGAATAAACACGAAAAGAGTTTAGTGCAGTTTCGTGTGAGCCGTGGATCGTACTCAAGAGACGTGTCCGACACACTTTAAGTTTGTCGTGTCTGGCCGGAGGCTAAGTTGAGTTTCATATACGCCCTACGCTAAACATCGACAAACTGAAAGTGTGGCGGACATAAGTTCTCAATTGGTTGTAGCCTCGCCGTGCGTCGAGCTCTTTTCAATCAACACTTTCTGAATCAGATCGCTGACCCACTGCGCACGCGCGTCCCAGGTTCCATTCTTAACTGCTGCCTGCCGTTTCTGACTCGCCTCAGTGTCGGTTTCCCGTAAAGCTTCGTCAATTAGATCCAGGAAATCGTCTCGACTCCGGGCGATGCGTAGCACGTCCCGCATGGGTTCATATTCAGGCAGAGGTGAAATCACCACCGGCTTTCCTGTGGCCAGATATTCCCGAACCTTAATCGCCGATCCGTAGCTGGTAAAAGCCTTGTCAGTGTCCCACGGCAACACGCAGACATCAAAACCGGCTGCATAATGTGGCAGTTCTTCATAAGGAACTGCCGGCAGGAAGTGAGTATTCGGTAACGATTCAATCTCCACTCCGCGCGACTTGTTGCCGATGAAAATCCACTGCCATGACGGACGGTCTCGAGCGGCGCGCTTGATTAGTTCCTGGTCGACTAGCCAGGGCTCAATCGCACCGAAGTAACCAAGGCGCGGGCCGGAAATCTGGGCTATCTCGGGGGCCACAGTCAACTCTCCTGAACCGGCTCTGGCCCAATGTTCGAAGTCGACGGCCTGCTCGAGCAGGTGTGAACGTTTCCGTCCGCGACTCGCTTCCGCAAGAAGTTTGCGGCCCGAATAAAGAATGATGTCGGCGCCGTCGATTGCCTGAGTGTGAAGCTTGCCGATCAACTCCGGATCCGTCGCATGGTCCATCGTGTTCGCGTCGTACTTGTCGGAAACATGATATACAACAGCCGACTCGTCAAACTCACCAATCATCTCGGCAGCAGTCGGGATTGCGATCCAGAGGATTGGCTTTGTGAGGCCGCGAGACTCCGCCAGCTTTCTGATTTGAGCTCCAATCAAACGACGATTCACGCCTCTCGAGGCGGTGCTTCCGAAAAAAGGAAGACTCGCGGGAGAAACAACAGTGATGCCCTCCGCAGTTTCCTGTGCAAGTTTTGAATAACTTCCCAACTTTCGCTTAATTCGCGGCAGCAGGTCTTTATGGCCCAGCGCAGGAAGTCCCATCGAGATCGAATTTACGAAAATGACCTTATTCCCCGCGCGGGCGAACTTGCGCATCAGGTGCGCCTTTGAATGGGGGTGGTGATACCACCAATCTTCACCCCCAAAACAAATGATTGAGCGGTTAGACAACATTTGAAACGAAAGTCCGTATGAAGCTAATGAAACCGTCCGGAAAAGCTGTTCGCCGCTTCGGTTAGCAGAGGCTTGAATCGATCTTCACCATAGTACAATAACGAGCTCGCTTAAGTATTCTGCGCCCGGGTGCTCTTCGTCATATGGACTCAAAAACTGGATCTGAAGACAGAAACACCACGCGAACCCTCGCCAACTTCCCAGGGCGAGTGCCTCGCGATGTCTGGCTTGCTCTCACTATTTTTTTGTTCGTTACGCGATAACGGGCGTGGCCTGGTTTTCCGGCTTTGTTTATTTTTCATGGTCTCACTATGGCCAATTTCTTCCGGTTATTACTGCGCGGATCGACTACTATTCAATGTGTTTTGGCAAGCGTTGGCCGGAAACCTCATCAGTCCTGCGCGAGGTTTACTCCGTACCCGCTGTTCGGCGGCATTTGGGGTGGGGCAAAAGATCACTCGCTAGCGGTTTGCAGATCTGTAAGCCACGCATCAACGAGGACCAGTTCCCTGCGGTCAAGCAATTCCATGCTGACAAGTTGTTCATAACAGACCCGCAGGTTATTGCCGAGCTGGTCCGTGCCCGGACGAATCTGAAGCTTGTCCAACTCCTCGCAGATTGATTTATTGTGGAGGTATCCCGGTAGCTCATCGTGAAAGTCGCGCATCAGGTTATGCTCGTTGCGCTCCTGCCAGGCGGTTGGTTGATGAAAGGCGACGGACCAGTTGTTGGCCCAGGCGATTCGCTGCGCCACGAAGCTGCGCCAGATATCAGTCATCCGAAACGAGGAATATCCCGGCAGGTAGAGTAGCGGAAACGCGTCGCGCCACCACCACGTGTTTTGGCTGTTGAAAGGACACCAGGAACCCTCCGCCAAAACTACCGAACCACTGGATGCGAATGATTGTGGCAGCGGCGAAACCAGCCGGTAGATGGCGTCGACATCGGGATTTTCATTTACCAAACCCTGCTGAATAGGACAGTCGGTGTCTTCAACCGGCAGCGAGTCTCGAGCCGGCAATCGATCTTTGACGTGGTCCAGTGGGAAGCCGCGAGGCCAAATCGTTGCTTCCGAATAATACTGATAGACGTTGGACCATCCGTGGTTTGAAATCGTCCTAGTCGACTGTCGCCGGTCGGGAACCCGCCAAAATGTTTCGTAGGGAAGGTTGTCATCGTCGGTTTCAAGAATGATCTCTGCGCCGTCGCGTCGTGCCAGAAGATATCCAAGGTTCTTCCTCGCATAGTGTTTAGTAGGACACTGCCGGGCAAAGGTGAATCCCGTTTGATACTGTTGATCCAGGCTGTAGAAGCGACAACCTTCAAGTTGAAAGCCGGCCGGGCTGGCCGAATCCCCGATGACAATGAATTTGTAACCACGTTCCTGACTGCCGCGGGCAAACGTCTGGAGAATTTGGGTTGGGCCGGCAATCGATGTAACGACGAGTGCCACCTTGTGCGGAGTTTCTAAAGTCTTCCCGTTGTTCATAGGCCTCCGGTAATCCTTAGCCTGAACAAGCGCCAGAGACTTGCAAAGGCATCTTTCAGACTCGCACTGGTGATGTTGTGACTGGCAGCGCGATAGTGAATCGGAACTTCGACCCAACGCAGCCCGCGACAATAGGTTTTGATCTCAGTATGAAAAAACGGACCGCGTGACTTGATTCCCCTCTCTATAATCTTCTGCAACGCGGGTCGGCTGAATAATTCGAAGCCACTGGTCATATCGCTCAGCCTGGTTCCCAAAAAGAGATTAGTAACTATCGATCCGCCGTAGCTTATCAGTCGTCGCTGCGGCGAGGTTTCAAGAACGCTGCCGCCCTTCGCGAAACGCGTCCCAAAAACGCAGTCGTAACCTTTCGACATCTCGGCAAAGAACTGCGGTATATCAGCAGGCTGATGACTATAGCCCGCGTCGATTTCCAGAATCCAATCACATTGGCCGCCGAGGGCTTCACGATATCCTCGCGTATAGGCGTCAACCACGTTCCGGTTTTCGGGCGCCCACACCACGTGCAGTTGCGGTTCAGTCCCTGACAGCGTGTCGAGTAAGGCTCTTGTATTGTCCGTGCTTACATTGTCGACGATCGCAAAGAAATTCACCGACTTGAAACTGAAGCGGTTACACGTCGCGAGCACTTCCATCACAAATCTAACGGCAGATTTGCTCTCATTTGCCATCGGGCAAACGACACCAAGGCTGATCGCGGAAAGACTCGATAAGGTTTGTGAGGGGATCATTTTCTACGAAGCAGCTCGCGGGAATCGGCCTCTTAAGGCGGCCAGGAACTGGAAGAGTTCATAGAGCGTCACTGCCGCTAGTGCGAAAAGGAAATAATGTATCGCCAGTACGTATCGATACTCAGTATGCAATATCGACTGGAAGCAAAAGTAATAGGCGGGGACACTCAATAGGAGGACCAGGCTTTTCCATGCTCGACGTCTAACCAGAATAGCGACACCGAGCAATGCGAGTGGCAGCATAACTGCGGTGATGAAGAGTCTTTGAATACTGCTGACCAGGAATCTCGGGTAACGCGTCCATAAAAAAGAGGCCGGGCCCAGTTCAAACAACTCAATCTGGCCCACGTCAACGCGCGAACGTCCTGAGGGTGGCGACGCGTTCCGGAATGAGAGACTCAACGTCTCTGCCGAGCCGCTGACTAAGGGCAACTCTACTATCTTGTGCGGCTGAGGCTCACCTTCCTTCACCTCGGCTGTTTCAGTTACCGATGAACCATAAGCGCGGCCACTTTGCGCTCCGACGACATCCACAGTCATTCGGCCTTCATGCACGAGCACAGGAATTCTAAAAACAAAATCATGATTTGACTTGACTGTGGCGGTCGCAGTTTGAAGTTGAACACCATATTTCGCGCTGTCGGAAATGATCTGCAGCGTTTCCCCATTCTCAGAGTCCCCTGCGTTCGCGCGCGGCGCCAGTGAAAACTGCGCACCTGTTGACTTCTCAACGGCCTGCGCGAGCAATTGCGTCGGAGTAGCCAACCAAACACGCCTGCTCTCGTCGACGCTGAGATCGTGGCTCACCGGCGGGCTGAATGAAATCAGCCGTGCTCTTTCGAGCCGCAGCATCGAGCCTGCGCGACGCAGCATCACGCTCCCAAACCAGATAGGATTATCGCGAATGACGCCAAAGCCGCGCGCCAGGCGCATTCGTTCCCGCTTGATTCCATCCGGGGCAAACAGCGTCGAATAGTAGTCCGGGCGGTTGTATTGCTCGGCTTCCATTCTCATGATCCCCATGTCGGTGTGGGGAATGCCAAACCTGCGCGCCGGATCGTAGTCCGAAATTCCCTCAAGCATTGTTTGCCCGGCGCCCAGCGATACTGGAATGAAATGGTTGAACACCAGCCAGTTTCGAATCGTTAGTGGCGCGATGATTATCACTGCCCCAAGCAACAACGCTCCCGCGTAACGGAAACGGAGTTCTCGCGGGAAAAGTAGTATTACGACGAGGGCCAGAAACGGCGCCATGAGCAGAGCGTTTGCGCGCAACCAGCAAGACGAGCCGACAAGCACGCCAGCAACGATCACTGTAATCAGTTTCGGCTTTTTTAACGCGCGCGTAAGGACGTAGACCGCCAGCAGTAGCGGCAATACCGACATGGCATCGGGCAATAGGAGCACGGAATTCCACGCAAATTGCGGCGAGAAGGCGACAAGGAGACCGGCAATAACCCCGACGCCCAGCGCGAACAACTCAATCGCGATCAGGAAGACTACAACTGCAGCAAGCGCATCGCAGGTAATTTGGAAAAGCTGTATGACGATGTTTGAATTGCCGAAAACCGAACTGAGAAATGCGAGCACAATCGGATAACCGGGTGGATGGCCCAGCAGGTTAGGGTCAGCCAGCGGTCCTGAAGGGTTGAAGAAACCGCTAAAACCTTCTTCTCTGATCAGTCGTGCGGTCCTTTGGTAGTCGCTGACTACGACGGTTTGAACGTTACCGACTTCCAGTCGTGTGTCGTGCCATGAAAGTAAACGGATACCAAACGCGACCAGAAATACCAGAACGCTCGCCATGGCGATCTGCTTGGAAGTTGGCTTTGAGTTCCTAAGCATCAAGTGACCCTTAACCACCTCATGGTTGGGACGAGAATGGCTTCGTGGAATAGTTAGAGCGGCTTGCCCCGGCCTAAGATCCTTTGGCGATCAACGAGCGGGGGTAAACCACCCTTCCCGACCTCTAACTATTCCACGACGCTCATCCTTTCCCCGCCTCAACTGTTCCACGAGCTATCTTATGGGACAATTTTTATGAACCTGATGCTGTATCCACGATCACTCCGCTCGTGCAGCGTATTAGGTTGTGCATGCCTTGCAAACCATTCCTCACCTGCTGGAAGTCTTTTCAGTTGCTCGACTGCAGTTGCCTCCACCCAGGTTTCCCTTCCACTGTCGTAATTCCCGCGCAGCTCTGTTTCGAGCTGATCGAATTGCGGCAGCGGCTTCCAGTCAGTAGCCCGATTAAAGTATTGAAAAAGATTATTGTCAGAATTCTCGCTCGCGTAAAACACGATCGTTCCCGGCTGCCATACCTTGTTCATTTCGAGTGCGGCTGACAACGGCGGATACTTTTCCGCGTGCGAATAGGGAAAGATAAAGAATAGAAAATTAGCGAGCGCCATGACGGCCACAAACAGAGCTAGCCGATAGGATCGGTTCTCTGAGCCGCTAACGCCCCACGACGCTAATACCACTGCCAACAAAAGGATGATTGCCGGCAGGTAAAACAGTCGATAGAAAGTATTTTGGGGTAACCAAAAGAATAGAAACGCGACATAGACGACGATCCAAAGCGCGGCGAGTTTCGCTACGCGATTTTGCCAAACCTCCCTGGCGTTGGGCCATCTCACCTTCCTCAGTCCCCGCATGATGAAAAAGAGCCACACTAACAACAGCGCTATCAGGATGCCGATTAAGCCGATAATTCCAGGCGTGAGCAAGCCATTGAGTAGCGAAAAACGCCCGCCGAAAAATAGCCGCGCGTGGCCGCGTAACGCGTAGCCGATATTACTTACAGCGTTGAAACTGAAACTGGCGTCAGGGGAGTAAGACGTCACCCAACGCGCGAACCGTGCCGCATCAAGTGTTCCGGAAATAAGGTAGAAACAATAAACATAAGCGCCGAAGACAAGCACGAAGGCCAGAACACAAAACTGTATTACGATAGAACTTCGCCGCTCGGTTTGATACGACGACGCTTGCCACCTTAGCCCCAACGCCAGGACCGGATAACAAAACACCGCCAACTGATGAAGCAATACCGCAACAGAAAACAGAACGACAACCAGCAACGGTCTCGGTTTTGAACCCGGCAGTACGAAATAGAAAGCCAGCAGCAGAAAAACCACGCTGAGGATATAGGCGTTGGCGTCGGTGGAAAACTTCCACCATGTAGCTGAGAAAGCGAATAGCAGAGTCAGTGACCAGGCAAGGTAATTCGATTGCAAACAACGTCTCAGAATCTTGAACAGCAGAGCAGCCGTCAACACGCCGGCTACACTGTTGGCAAATTGTAAGACCTCAACTGCCCGCCAGTTCAGTCTCAAAGTTCGCGCGCATTTATAGAGAAAATATCCGACGACGTTGTAGAGGAGATGATTGGGATGAAGAAGCGAAGCATCCAAGCCCGGCGCATCTTCGATGACCCGAGCAAAAAAGATTCCGTCCCAGTAATAATTCATGGAAGGAAATAACAGATAGACCAGAAGGATTCCCGGAAAGACTATCCAGGGCAGCCATCTGTCATTCTTTAAAAATGGGTCCGGGAGTTTCAACTGTTCGCGAGTTTCCTGTAGGGGTGTCCCTCCGTGGGCACCCCATTTCGCCTGGTCAACGCGCCCACAGCACGATCAGGCGCCTAACCACGCGGTGAGGGGCGCCCACGGAGGGACGCCCCTACAAACGAAATCAGAGTTGGCAATGACGCTAACGCGACTGCCGCCCATATATGTAATAGCGCGTGCATGGGAAGAGCATAACGAAGCTCAGAGTGTAAGAAGGATGAAACCACAAGGTAATACAAGACCGTGGCCAGCAGCAGGCCAGTGATCGTTGCCTCGCGGCGAAAAGCCAGAAACAAACCAGCGACGATCAAAGGCAGCAACATCCATCGCAGAACGCTTTGAATCATCCCCAGCACATTTACAGCGAGCGCCAGTGGGCCACCTTCCAGGTAGGCAGGTAGAGTTTTCTTGCTGGTGACATTGATGCCCGCGCTGCCCATGTACGGTGGCGGCTCGCCCGCATACTTCAACATTCCGGCCATCCGGCGTCCCATTACGCCGGCGTGCCATACTGGATTCCTCGCAATAATCGTGAGGGCCTTGCGTGCACGGGCGCGATCGCGCTTGACGCCGTCAGGAAAATAAAGACTGAAGGGCGCATCGGCCGGCACCCCCATTTCCTTGCGCTCCTGCTCCAGCACGTCTTTATCATTCACGAATGCGCCAAACTCTGCAGCACGTTCGGTTTCTCCGATTCCTTCCCATAGATTTGTCCCTGTTCCCAAACCGGTTGGCATAAAGGCGCGGAAGGCAATTGCATTGCGAATCAAAAGAGGCGCCACGAAGATCGCCATCCCTATCAGAACTGCACCGCTGAGCAGAAGTCTGCGTCGCCAACCAAGGTTAAGCACAACCAGGATCGCGGCGACCCAACTGAATACGAGAAGCTGGGCGTTTGGACGCAACCAGCAGGAAGCTCCAACAGCAAGCCCGCCGCCTATAGCCCAGCCAAGCCGTTGTCGCTTGAATGCCAACAGCAGCATCCACACACCAGTCAGGACGATCCAACTCGTGGGCGCGTCCGCCATGGGAGTTGCACCGGAGAGAGCGAGCAGCGGCGACAGCGCCGCCAGAATTCCGGCCGTAATTCCCACCGGCCAACCATAGGCGGTCACGCCTATGGCAACGATTAGCAACACCGACAAAGAGTCGAGTAACCATTGAACTCTCTGGATGGCGACGGCAGAGCGCTGGCCGCTGATTCTGTAAATTAGTGCCAACCAGATTGGATAGCCGGGCGGATAGACCGCGGCCTCAGTCTTTGCCGGGTCATCAATCCAGAAGATGGAAGACGTGCCATCTAGTATGTTTTGAGCTTGCCGATCAAAGAGCGCGTAAGATCCGGATTGGAACCAACCAGGATCGGATAGATTGTCCCTGATGAACCGCATGGTGAGTCCGCGCACGGCAAACGCCAGCGCCAGTAGAAAAAGCAATGCAAGCAAACGCCGCTTTAGATTGCGCTTATCCGCGTTTTCCCATCTGCGCAGAAGACTCGTTTTCACTGTGGTCATCAATTCAGAAGCTGAGTCGGCCGCAGTTTGATTCAGAAACCAATTACAGAACGAGAGCGCAGTAGCGCGGGATGCCTCAGGCTACTTAACATAAATAATCTAGGCCTTCGTAATGCTCGCTGCCTCTCGCATCCCGCGCTATCCCGACGAGTCGGGATTCTGCAATTGATAAGCGAAACTGCATCAGTACCCACGAAATGTTGTTAGTGTCGTTTAGTGTGATTTCGTGGATCGTGTTTTCTTTTGTCGCGGCCTAAGCCGCACTGTAATCTGCGAATCCCACACAGGCAGGAATGCTGGTCCTACTTCGTGGCCGTAATTATCAGGTTCCAACCGAAGTGCTTTCTTAAGAACTGAAAGAGCTGGTCAGGAATAACCGCACTCAACCGGTAGAACTCTGCCCGCGTCAATTGATCGACCTCGAAGTCAACACTCTTAAAATCCCGGAACAGCTTACGAGCCTCTGTTCGGCTGTAGACCTTTACCAGCGGACGGCCTTCCTTCTCGGAGTATTCCACCCAACGGCTCATGATCTCTTCAGGAGATCTTCCGCGAAGCAGTTCACCACGAAGAAGACCACGATGCAGGATCATCTCGCCCCAATAATTGAGCGAGTGACGGTAATACAACATGACCTTCGCGATGCCGCCGGGCCTCAGCACGCGATGAATTTCGTGTATTGCGCCGGCGGTGTCGGGCGTGTGATGCAGGACACCGTTGGAATAGACCACATCGAAACTCTCGTCGGGAAACGGCAATCGTTCGCCATCTGTGATCAAAAAAGTCCCGGGAAATCCGTAGACCTCGAAATGACGGCGTGAGATTTCGATGGAGCGAGGTGTCAGGTCGGCCCCAGTACAAATCGCTCCGCCGCGTGCGAATTGCAGCAGGTCGGTACCCATGCCGCAGCCAACCTCAAGGAGACGCTTTCCAGCAAATTGATCGAAGCCCATCACTCGCGGCATCCATGGCGCGTAGTCCCGGTAACGCTGTTTTTCAACTGAATCAAAGAATTCCCGGGAGCCAAACTCCAGATCCTTGCCAAATTCTGCCCCGCACGGATCGTGCGACCACTGATCGCGCGCGCGCTGCTTCTCGTCCTGAAGCAAGGTCTCGTGTTTAGTCTCCACGCTCGCCATTACGACTTAACCTCTTCCATCCACTTCCTGTAAGCATCCAGAACGTTCTGAGCGTTTCGCTTCCATGTATGCCGCTCTATTGCATGTCGCCGAGCCTTCTCTCCCAAATGCTCGCGCAACTTAGGGGACTCGGCAAGTCGAACAATTGCTTCTGTGAGTTCTCTCGCGTTGCCTGGTTGGACCAATAACGCCGACTCCCCGTCACTCAACACTTCGCCAATCTGGCCCAGGCGACTGGCAACGATTCCCTTGCCCATAGCCATGTATTCGAAGATCTTCGTCGGTGAACCGAAGAACTCCGTGTCGTCGGCCAGCGGTATGTGCGGGGACGCCAGCACGTCACAGGCGTCCAACAACCGAGGAACCTGCTCGTGTTCCACCGCACCGGTAAAAATAACTCGACCGTTCTGTTCCTCGGCGGCTAAAACCTGTTTGACCTGGGCCAACAAACTGCCGCTGCCGACCAGTAGAAAACGAACACCGGAGCTTGCTGGGATTTCCTTAATTGCTTCAACCAGAGTCAGCACACCGTGCCATGGACCAAATGAACCGACAAAACCGACCAGCGTCTCTGCCTCAGCAATGCCCAGTTCATCGCGCACGCGCTCACCACCAATACCCGGGCGGAAGGTGTCAGTATCAACACCGTTCGGATTAACAATGATCTTGTTTGCCTGAACGCCGGCGCGCTCGAGGTTAAGTCGTTCCACGTTAGAAACGACAAAAATACGCGCCGCAGCATCGAGGTTCAAACGCTCATAACGCGCCAGCAGATCCAGCATGCCGACATGGTCCCAATGACGTCCAACCCAAACCTCCGAACCGTTGTATTCGAGAAACAGCGGCCGGCTACTTCGCAAGCTCGCGACTACCCCGGCCCAACCGAAACGCGCGTAGCGTTGATAAATAAAATCCGGCGGGTCATCAACAATCAGCGGCACCGCCCCCGCAGTGAAGATGCTGTTGTTATGAATTTCAAATACGGCGCGCGTGCCACCTAAAGGCTCGGGTCCGATGATCGATAACTTCGCTTCGTCGTCCAGGCCCGCTATATCATCATTGCTAATGAAACGAACCTGCGTGCCAAGCTCGATCAATGCATCCGTGACGCCTTTGATGTGACTCGCGGCGCCACCTGCCTGGGTGCCTGGCCCAGGCGTGGAACGAAGGTAAACAATCCTGAGTTGACCATGCGCGCGGGCTTGCGAAGTGCCGGGGTGGCTTTTTACTTGCGCTTCAAGTTGCTGTAAGTCGCCTCGCGCCCTCGCAACTGTCCGGGCGCCAAAGACACCTTCGGAAACGGTTTTGAAGGGCGCGCGCAAAAGTATCCTGGAGCGCGTGTCTCTTCTGGACGCCCCATGCCGATCAAGAATCATGACGACGCGAGCACCGGCCAACGCTCCCAGCAACATGAACAAATCTTGTCTACGCTGCCACGCGAGACGTTCGGTAACAAACACCAGAACATTTGCCCGGCGACTTCGCAACGCTGCAATCCGAGATACAAGACTACCGCTCTCGATCTCGGCACGAGAAACAGTCTCGATTACAGCGCCGGGATATTGCTTCGCGAGTTCCTTCTCAGCGGGGGCTGCATTCCCACTAAGTAAAACCAGCACCACCTTCATCATCCTTTTCGACCGCGACACCACTGGTCCAGCTTTGGTCGTCGCGCCCTTCATCCCGTGCCCCCGGCCGCTGGTCGCCATTTTTTCCCAAACAAGAGGCGACGTATTTCAGACGGACTAAGAAGTAGAATCTCGGAAATCGTTCGCATAGTCTTCAAGTGAAAATAGACGCACACCAACACGAAGATGAGCAGGTAACTCAGGGTTGAAGCCAGGGCGGCGCCTCTCGCCCCAAAGCCGGGCACCAGCGCAAAGACAAGCAGGAGGTTCAACGCGAGTGTGAGCAACCAGAAGAGCGGAATGGCGGGCGGTAATCCGATGGCATTGAAGTGTTGGACCAGCACCGACTCAAGTCCGATCAAATAAACGCCCGGTAATAAGATTAATAACTGTACGGAGGCGTCTGAGAATGCCGCACCATACAGCGCAGGCAGAATGAAGCTGATTGGCACCGCGGCCAGACAAATCACAAGCATCACGAACGCTGTGTGTCTGGTAACCAGTGCAGTCGTTTTTCCGCCCGCATCCTGTTCGGCGGTGACTCGCGGAAATAACAGAGTTGCAATCACACCGGGCAACAACATCAACATCATAGCGAACTGTGACGCCACACTGTAGACGCCTGCTTCCGCCGGTCCGCGAAAATGATTTACTACCAGCAGGTCAGCGCGAAATATCATTGCACCTGCCAAAATGGAGATGTGAAACTTCAAACCGTAACGCAGCATACCGCCCAGTAATCCTGCGTCGAGACGCCAGTGTGCCTGACGATCTTTCAGCCGAGTTCCGTAGACTCCAATGAGCACCACAATCAGCAGGCCGATAGCCAGGCTAGTCACGGTGTTGAGGGAAACCAGGGTCCACAAGTCCTTACGCAGAATTACCAAAGCAATTAGGGCGTTGAAGAGTACGAACGACTGGCCGGCCAGATCCAGCACATTGAACCGCCGCACTTTTCCCACAGCCAGAAAAATATTGAGGCCGATCAGCGTAATGAGTTGGAAAGGAATTGAGATAGCTGCGATTCGGATCAGATCCGGAGAGATAGAGTTGAACCATTCCGGATGCCACATGGCAAGGACCGTAAGTCCAAATGCCAGCGCGGCGCCAACCACTACTGCGAAGAAAAGCGAATTCATCGCGGCGGCAAAAAAGTGCTGCTGGTCCCTGGCAATAAAGTAAGTGTTGGCGGATGGCAGACCAAGACTCCCCAACTGCACGACCATCGCTACCGCGACGTTGATTACACCGAGCTGGCCCACGCCTTCCGCGCCCAGCCAACGCGCCACGATGATTCCGGCCAGCACGCTGTTGGCGACCATCAAGATACGGACGGCTAAGGTCCAGGCGACGTGGCGCGAGAACTGACGCGGAGAAACGGGTGTCGGGGGAGGAGGGGGAGCGACGGCAGCGACCGGGGCGGCAACTGATGATTGTTCTGAGCTTTGAATCAACCTTTCGATCTCCCCGCTCCTAACCGCAACCACTGTGCACATACTCGACGGCAAATAGTGGGACCGCCAATACTGGGACCCCCGAATACTGGGACGGCGAATACTGGGACCGCGGGCGTCTCGCCCGCACCCCGAGCTACCCCAGTGTTCCGTATCTAACCGCGATCTCGACTAACAACCGCTGTTCACGCTTCGCGCTCATTGCGGGCGAGACGCCCGCGGTCCCAGTATTTGCGCTCCCAGCATTCGCGGCCCCGTAATTTCCGATCTCCGTCTCAGCCCCGATCAATCCAACGCTCGTACCAGAGGCTTAGATTGAGTAAGGTCCACAAATGAAATCCCCAATCGTTTTTTCCGCTCCGATGTTCGGCCAGGAGCTGCGCCACAAACTCGTAATCCAGAAAGTCGCGCTGGCGCATACTCGAGTTCATAAGGTGCGAATCAAACCATTCACCCAGCGAATTGCGAAACCACTCACGCACCGGCGCGCCAAAACCTCGCTTGCGACTGTAAAGCAGATCGTGCGGCAGAATATCTTCCAGCGAACGTTTGAGAATATGTTTTCCGCTCGAGCCTTCAACCTTAAGCGACCGGGGCAATCCCATCGCATATTCGACGAGATGATGATCCAGAAATGGGACACGCGCCTCGACGCTGGTGGCCATGGTGATCTTATCAACTCGCATCAAAAGCAGCTCCGGCAAACGCAGCTTCAATTCGAGATAGGTCATGCGTGCCAGGAAGTCTGAATCGGGCCTTTCGCGTTCGATTCGTTCAAGATACGGGGCGACTGCCTCAAGCGACGAGCGACCGTTGAACTGTTTACGCATTCGCGGGCCAAGCACACGAGGTTTGGACGTTTCGTCATAGATGATTGTCGCGCCCCAGAACAGCGGCTCGTCTGCGCCGAGACGGCGAATTAACTCGACGGCGGTGCGCTTTCTGCCCGTCGCTTCCAGTGCGGGCCTTACGACAGCGCTGGCCGCTCGACGCATGACCGGCGGCATATGCTCGGCGTGCTGCCAGAATTTCTCATAGATCCGAAGATAACGAACGTAGTTGTCGTAGCCGCTAAAAATCTCATCTGACCCTTCCCCTACCTGGACCACGATAGTCCCGGAATCCCGCGCCAGCTTTGAGACGTAATACAACGGAACACAAACCGGGTCCGCGATCGGCTCGTCCTGATGAAACACAAGTGCAGGAAGAAAGTCCTGCATTTCCTTCTCGGAGATGATCACTTCATGGTGATTGGTGCCATACCGGCTCGCTATGCTCCGCGCCGAGTCGAGTTCATTGAGATACTCCGCATTCTCAAAGCCAACCGTGAATGTGTCCACCGGTCTCGACATCTGCTCTGACATTAGCGCCACGTTTGCCGACGAATCCACGCCGCCCGACAGGAACACGCCAAAGGGGACGTCAGACATCATGCGCTTTCGGATTGACTCTCTCAGCAAACGAAGTATCTCTATCTTGTGCTCCTCGTCGCTGCGCGCCTGAGTTGTTGGCGGCGGTAAAGCGTCCCAGTACTGCAAGGATCTAACGGTGCCGTCGCGCTTGATCACGACCATATGACCGGCGGGAATCTTCTGAATGTCGCGGAAGAGCGTACGCGGTGGCGGAGTCGTCATGAAGGTGAGGTAGTGATAAAGCGAATCCTCGTCAACCTCAGGTGTCACCGACGGATGCTGGAGGATCGCTTTGATCTCAGACGCGAAAATGAAGCGTCCGTCTTTGTGGTAGAAATAGAGCGGCTTGACCCCCACGCGATCCCGTACCAACACCAACTGCTCGAGTCGCGCATCCCACAAAGCAATGGCGTAGTCGCCTTCGATGTCGTGCACGAAATCCAGACCGCGCTCCTCGTAGAGATGGAGGATGGTTTCTGAGTCAGTCAGAGAGGCATAAACGTGGCCCCGCTCTTCCAGCCCTTTGCGAAGTTGTGCGTGGTTGTAGATTTCACCGTTGAATACGAGCCAGAGTTGGTCCGTGCAGCCGTGCATTGGTTGGTGGCCGGCTTCGGAAAGGTCGATGATGGACAAACGCCGGAATCCCAAACCACCCCGCGCGTTATCAAAAATCAGATTGCCGGCATCGTCAGGTCCACGATGCTGCATCTCGTCACGCATGCGGCTGATCAGCGCGTCGTCAACACGCTCGCGAGTAGCACCGTATTCCCAAACGCCGCAAATACCACACATGATGGATTCAGAAAACTACCATCCGCAGATTACGCAGATTCAACTAATAGAATTCTATTACGAGACCAGTCTTTAATCCCTAACCGTTATTGCCTAACGTTTTAAATCTGCGGAATCTGCGGATAGTCTTCTCCGCGGGTTGGGATCAAGATCCAGCGAAACGTGCACGGAGCCTTAGCACGAAATTGCCAGCAGGCGCTAATACTTGCAGTCTTCTCGTGATAATTCGTCGACGTAAACTGGTTTTCAAATTCCGGTTTTTGCTTGAGATCCAGAGGACCAATAAAGAGTCTGGCGTCGGTGAGCCTATCGCAAGCCCACACGCTCGTTTCACTAGCCAGGCTGACGTCGATACCTGAATTCATGTGAAACGTCACGGCAAAATCGTATTCGCCGTTTCCTTGAAACTCGTCTTCAATCAACCACCAACGCTGCAGTTTGTTGAAAGTGACCGTTCGCCGGTGGGTCACCGGTTGGGGAAGACGACGGTAACCGAAGTGTTCACCGCTAACACGATCAAACTCCGCGCCGGTTTCCCAACTCAGCACCTGCGGTTTAGCTTCATTGCCAATCACGAATGGGAACTGTTGGTCCGTGGTGTTTTGTTCGACGCCGTCAATCTCAACCGTCGAATGATAAGCCGTTGAGCGAAAACGATGTCGCTCCTTCAAGTCCGCAGTGTAAACGTAGGTGCCGGGATCGACGATAAACGCCACTCCACCTGCAGACACTTCAATGCTTAGCGCGTCGTTGTGACCATGAGATCCACGGCCACCAATGCCTGCGTCAGTGACGTTGAAGTTCAGGTACAGATCTTCTGCGCGCAAAACATAAAGCCCGGCGTCGGGAAAAGCCGCCGAACTCTCACGCGTATTCGTTGACTTCAGTTTCTGGTACTCGTCCGCACCTTCCTCGCCTAAAACCCAAAGCACTTCTTCAGGCATCGGCGAGTCGTCGGGTAGCAGACGTGCGTCCTTGAACAGGACTCCGCCGACCGCTAAAACATACGCATGATCATTGGCATCACGCGCGCGAATTGGGAACACTTGTCCACCATCGGAATCGCCGATCAGGGGTGCGCGGCCATCGGGCCGCAGATAGCCACGCACGTAATTCAGCGTATCTCTCAGTTTGTCCCAATATCTTTTCTCAATCTCAATCTCGTTGGCGCGGCACAGAATAAAGGTATAGAGAAATAGTTCCAGGACAAAACGATGATAGCCGGTTGAAGATTCAAAGTCCGCGCCATCCGCGAGCACCTGCTTATCCATCTCGCGCAGCGTCTCTTGTAAACCAAACTCGCGCCAGCCAGCCGCCTGCTCTAACTCAGGCAACATTATTCCAAGCCAGACCAGGCCCACGACATCGGAAAGATAGTGATTGCTGGTCGCGATATAGGAAAACTCCAGATTCCCACGGATGAACGTCCCGTGCTCGTCCAATGCGGCAAGCACTGTCGCCAGTGCCTCTTCATCAAAAAGCCGCGAGTGACGAAATGCCTCGAACGCGCCCAACAGATTAATTGCACGCAGCGCGGCCTCCATCGCGCAGTTCCAATTGGGGCCATATCCGTAAGGATTCTGTAATCGCCAACCTGCGAGTTGTTGTAGGAAGTCAGCAGTAAAACGCTCGTCCGCCGTCACTGTGTAGGCTTGTGCCAAAGTGATGAAATGAGGCAGGCGATTCAATTCCCACAGCACGCGCGCGTCGGAACCGTCGCCCCGATTGAGATTCACTTCAGCGTGATAATCGAGCGGCCAGTTTGCTCCTGAGACCGGATCGCGTAGCCAGTCAATTGGGTCGCCGAAGCTTTTGTCGCCAAGTCCGAGCATAGGCCATGTATGCTTAGTTATGATTGCTTCGGCACGCGCAAGTAGTTCATCTGACTCGCGAGGATACAGACCGCGCTGCAAGTCTTTGCTTGGGTTTCTCGGCCCGGAAAACCCAGGCAGAAAATGCGGCTGCGAACGATTGCGAAAGTAATCGAGCAACTCAGCCGGAGTCATGCCTGCAAACGGCGCCCGTAGACGCGCAGCCTGCTCCT
>DASQKG010000434.1:0-21736 GCA_035630655.1 Pyrinomonadaceae bacterium | reverse complement strand
GAAATCTGAACTACTTAAATGGACGACACCGATAACAATCCCCAGATCAAGGCCGTCAGTCCTGAAGTGCGGCGCATCCGCGCGTCTGGCCCGATTCTAATCCTGGCGGTTCTGTTTGTCGGCGGCGCCTTCCTAACCTGGTATTTCACCTGGTTCGGGAGAGAACTCTCCGACGCAGATATTTCTCAATACCTTGTCGACGAGAAACATCCCCGCCGCGTGCAACATGCGTTGTTGCAGATTCAGCAGCGTATCGAGCGGGGAGATGGAAATGCCAAGCAGTGGTATCCGCAGCTTGTGGCATTAAGCAATCATCCGGAGACTGAGTTTCGCCTGACCGTGTCCTGGATGATGGGGTTCGATAACAAGTCGACGGAGTTTCACCAGACACTCCTGAAGTTGGCCCGCGATCCCGAGCCGATCGTGAGGCGAAACGCGGCGTTAGCGTTGGTTCGATTCAATGACTCGAGTGGTCGCGAAGAGCTTTTAGCAATATTGACGCCCTATGAGTTGAGGTCGGGCAGTGAGGGCGAGGTTTCCAGCACATTGAAAGAAGAGTCGCCGGTTGCACGCGGGACGCTGATTGGGCGAATCATCCAAACCGATAGCAAGATGATCGAGGTTCGTTCACCACTACCGGGAAAGATCGAAAGAATACTGGCCCCCAGCGGATCGAAGGTGGCTTCGGGTGCGCCGTTGTTGACGATTAATTCCGACGAACAAAGTGTTTGGGAAGCGCTCCGGGGATTGTCACTAATCGGTAAACCTGAGGACCTGCCGGCGGTAGAACGATTTGCCCAGGACGAGGCGCACGCTGAGCGTATACGCAAACAAGCGGCTCTGACAGCAAACGCTATCAAGAGCCGCAGAAGTTCCCAGGCACAATTTGTAGAACAATAAAACAGACGCTAAGCAGCGGGTGGAGCAGGAGGAAGATCCGGCAGCGTAATCCCGTGCGCGGCTTCCCAATCGTCAGTAGGAACCATTTCAATAGCGTCCCAGGGACAACCATCCAGGAATGCACCATCGGGTCCCTTGCTAATGCATTTCTGACAACCAATGCATAAATAAGGATCAACCTCGATGCGTCCAAACGGCGGATGGTCCTCATCGGGCACCCAGAACATGCAGGCTTCTATTGGACAATACTCGATGCAGGCCGGTGATCCGGCGCAGCCTGTGCAGCAGTCGGTTGTAATAGCAAGTATTCGTGGTCGCTTCTTGCGCGCCGCCTTGCCGTCGCCTTCCGACATGGGCCAGTGTTTCTCTACTATGTCGAACATAATTGCGCTGCGAATTCGTTCCGTGTTTTGAAAGCTAAAGTTGAATAAATCACCTGGACTCTAACATAGCTCTGGTAATTTCCTCAACGATTTGTGTCGCTGGTGTCACCTTCTTGCACTCAGGTAGATTGAAGGTTAAAAGTTAGTTGAAAATTTAAGGAGGACACGCGCATGGAGACAGTTGCCGGAGTATTTCGCACACGCGAAGAAGCCGAGAAAGCTGTGCAGCAGCTTCACTCTTTGGGAATCCCTAATGATCGGATTGCCCTCTTGACGCCCGGTATGACCGACGAGAATGTCGAAGACAGTGTGCCTACGTCTGACACTGAACAACCCGGCATGGGCACGGCGATGGGAGGAGCTGTAGGCGGAGCAATGGGCGTTGCCGGCGGCGCCACTCTCGGTGCGGCAGCGGCGAGTTTGCTGGTGCCCGGTGTTGGGCCTGTAATAGCCGGAACTATCCTCGGCGCCGCAATTCTTGGCGCAGGTGGAACGGCGACAGGAATGGCCGTGGGTGGAGCGCTCGAGGAAGGACTAGTCAAAGGACTGCCCCATGACGAGTTGTACCTCTATGAAGATGCGGTTCAGCATGGCCGCTCGGTAGTGATCGCATTCGTTGAGGCTGACGATACCGAAGACGCTGCCCGGGACATCCTGTCGCGCGCAGGGGCCGAGAGCATCGATGCGGCTCGCGAGAGTTGGTGGTTATCCTTAAGAGATGCTGAAGAGGCTCACTATGAAACCACCGGCGGCACTTTTCAAACGGATGAGGCCAACTACCGTCGAGGTTTTGAGGCCGCGCTCAACAAACAAGGGGAGACTGCACACGCGACCGAATCAGACGAGGCTTTCCGTCGTGGCTATGAGCGTGGCGAGGCGTATCACAAGAGTCTGCGGGAGAAATATAGTCGTTGAGAGATGTGCTGCTGAACCTGGTTGTGCTGGTCGGAATACTCGGGGTGAGCTGGATCGTCACAACCTGGTTTGCGCGCGCGATGTACATTCGATGTCAGGGTTGCGGAACACTTAACGCGCGACGACGCAGCCAGTGTCGCTCGTGCCAGAAAGAACTGTCCTGATTTGTGAATGGCCAAATCGAAAAAAACGATCCACGAAACACACGAAGTAACGCGAAATGTTTTCGTGAGTTTTAGTGTAGTTAGTGTGGATCGTAACCTGGTCTTCTAAGCTATTCTTGCCGGCCTTCCAACTACCATCATGCCGAATAATCAAATGACGACGATACCTCCCGAATGGCTGACGCACGCAGAGAAAACTGATTACCGCGAGACGCCGAGATACGACGCTACCATCGAGTATTCGAAACGTCTCGCTGAAGCGTCACCGTTGATAAGGTATGAAACGTTTGGCAAGAGCGGAGAAGGACGAGATCTTCCACTACTAATCGCCGCCGAGGGCGAAGCCTTCACACCTGAGGCAGCCCAGCGCGCCCGCAAGCCTGTGGTCCTGATTCAGGCGTGCATTCACGCCGGCGAGCCCGACGGAAAAGATGCCGGGCTGGCCCTGTTACGCGACATTGCAATCACAAAGACACGCCAGGAGCTGCTCAAGAACATCGTGGTGCTGTTTATGCCGATTTATAACGCCGACGGTCACGAGCGCTCCAGCCCTTTCAACCGCATCAATCAAAATGGCCCCGAGGAGATGGGCTGGCGCACCACGACTATCTACCAGAACTTAAATCGCGACTACATGAAAGCGGACACTTCGGAAACGCACGCCTGGCTATCGCTATGGAACCGCTGGAACCCGGATCTCTTTATCGACTGCCACGTAACCAATGGCGCTGACTATCAATACAACATTACTTACCAGCACGAGCACCACCCTGGCGTGCCTGCCGGCGTGTTGGATTGGGAAAGAAGAGTTATAGATGAGCGAGTTGCTCCGGCAACGGAAGCCGCGGGAAATATTGTCTCCTGGTATCTGGAGTTTATTGATAACCGAGACTTCTCATTGGGCATACGGGATTTCAACGGCAGCCCGCGCTTTTCCACGGGCTATCTGCCACTGAGGAATCGCCCCGGAATTCTGATCGAGACGCACATGCTGAAACCCTATCGACCGAGGGTCATCGGTACATATGACTTTCTCAGGTTCACTTTGGAAGAAGTGAACCGAGATCCGGAAAGCTTGTTTCAAGCGGGGAAGGCGGCCGATGAAGAAACGCTTCGATTGGGGAAGTCTTATGATCCCCAGGAACAGTTTCCAATCGACTTCGAGTTAACAGATAAAGCCGTGCCTTATAGGTTCAGGGGTCTCGAGTCGAAAGTGGAACTGAGCGAAATATCCGGTGCGCCTTACGTGACGTTTGGGACCGAGCCGGTTGAAACAACGGTGCCGATGTACAACAACCTGCGCGTGAAGGCTGCTGTGGCGCCGCCTCTCTCTTACATTGTCCCAGCGCAGTGGCAGGAAGTGATCGAAGTTATCAAATCACATGGACTGAAGATCTCAACTACAACGTCGCCGGCAAGTATCGACGTAGAGAGTTATCGCTTCCACGACGTTACCTGGCCGGGTGGACCATTTGAAGGGCGGCAGATGCCCTCGTTCCGCGCGGAGTTGACCAGAGAGCGGCGAACATTTCCCGCGGGCTCGGTGGTGGTTCCCGTCCACCAGGAGTTAGCAAGGGTTGCCATCAATTTACTGGAGCCTGCCGCGCCAGATTCCTTTGTGCGTTGGGGTTTCTTCAACGCCACCTTCGAGCAGAAGGAATATGGCGAAAGTTACGTGCTTGAGAAATTGGCCCGAGAGATGTTGGCGAGCGATCCAAAACTACGCGAAGAGTTTGAAGGGAAGGTTGAGACTGATCCAACATTCGCAGCAGATTCACATGAGAGACTGCAGTTCTTTTATCGTCGATCGCCATACTGGGACCCGCAAATGAATTTGTACCCGGTGGGCCGAATCGTTTCGGATTTGCAGCTGCCATGAGGCTAGTGGGCCATCGCATCGGGATAATCTGAGAATGTAAGGCGAATCGCTTTTACGGTTTCTCTCGGCCGTAGATCAAAACCGTTTGGAAACGGTTCAGGCTCGCTCACCTTGAGATTGATCACCGGGCTGAAGCCACGGTGAATGAGATGCTCTGCGAGGCTCACGCCGAGACAATCCAGGTGGTCACAAACTCCCTGCAAAGACAGCTTTACTCCAGGGAGAATAGGAGATCGAGTGAAACAAAAACGATTCAAACTGGCTATACTCCTAACACTTTTGCTCGGGTGCGTTATAACCTACGGGCAGGGGACGCTTGGGCCCACACCGAAGAAGGTTCGCACCCCGGATGATTACAAGTCACGCAGTATGAAAGAGGTTTCTGCGAGAGATATCGAAAAGCTAAGCCCTGGCGATACTGATAAGGTGATCTTGCGGGGTGATATCCTTCCTTCCCGAGTCAGACTTACGTATGCGGCCCGCGCCAGGCTTCTTCCCCAGGCGAAGAAGGATGTTCTGTCCCGTTGGGCACGGCTGTATGCCGGTGCTCCCGAGCACTATACGGAACCGTATGAAACCGAACTCCTTTTTAGGGAAGGAAGGACAGATTACTGGGTGGCAGTGCGGAAACAGGCGAAGGCCCAGTTTGAGAGGGAAGTTAAGATACGTATGACGGTCGACTTATATTTGATTCGATTGGGTTGGGCTCGAACCGGTACCGAATGGGAGCCGCTCATACTGATGGAGAGTTCTCAGAGGCCGAAGTGATTTCGTCTTACTTCACGTCAGGCACGCCCCGGTAGAGACGCCCCCTTGGAGACAGTGCAGCGGCGCCGCTTTGTCCCGCGGCGGCCTGGCGCCGCTTCGCTGTGGTAAGAGAAACGATAGTTCCAAGCGTCGAAGTGTCGCAAGATTGGACCAAAGCGGCGCCGGGCCGCCGCACTGCTCCAAGGAGGCGCCACTGTCAGCGATTGTCTTACTGCTTATTGAAAACCAGCGTTGCGTCTTGCGCGCCCCGTTGGCTTTCGCTGTGACGTTGGACGGTTAGGATCTTGCCGTCCTCAGAAAGCGTGAGCTTTTCTGTCGTAGTGAACTTGAATTCAGTGCCGTCGCGGGTTCCCGTGCGCACCGAAACCAGCTCTAAAGTCTTTCCGTCTGCTGACCACGTTGCCTTGGTGGTATTCGTCCCACCCATCTGGCCTCCTGCTTCTGCAGTCGCTTCTTTACCGTCAAGATTGAAGCTGCGTGGACCACCCGGACCACGACCGCCTCCACCCCCGCCACCTGGAGGTCCGCCGGCTGGAGGCGCCCCGGCTGGTGGTCCGCCGGCTGGCGGCGCGCCTGCGGGCGGCTGACCGCCTGTCACCTTTGGCTCAATCGAAATCTTTTTATCGTCCTGAGTAATAACCCACTGGACGCTTTCGGCATTCTGCAATCTCTGGTCGAGCCCCTGGCTCTTCGCTTTGTCCAGGGTCCAGGTGCCCGCAAAGTTAGCCGCCGGCAAGCTTGCCCATACTGCGAGGACGCATGCCATAATAAATCCCGAAATTAAAAACATTCTTCTCATGTGTTGACCTCCAGGTGTTTTACACAACCAGAAACAGTGGATTCTCGAGAATCTTTTTAAACGTCTGTAGAAACTTCGCTCCCGTCGCGCCGTCGATCACGCGATGGTCGCATGACATCGTCACCCGCATCATTTGCCGAACAACGACCTGATTATCTCGAACTACCGGCTTAGGCGACATCGCTCCCACCGCCAGGATCGCGCCCTCAGGCGGATTGATCACGGCAGTGAATTCATCTATCCCAAACATTCCCAGGTTGCTAATCGAAAAACTAGCCCCGGTGTATTCTTCGGGTTTGAGTCTTTTTTCGCGTGCACGTCCTGCGAGCTCTCGTACTTCAGCGGCGATTTCACTCAGTGATTTTTGATCCGCAGCTCGAACCACCGGAGTGATTAACCCATCATCTATAGCTACAGCCACACCGATGTCTGCATGCTCGTAATATCTGATGACCTTGTCCTGAAACGACGCGTTTACCTGCGGATGCTGCACGAGCGCCGCGGCAGTCACCTTGATGATGATGTCGTTAACGCTGATTTTGAGGTCCGGATCGAGTTCTTTAATCGCTTCACGCATTTCAGCGACGCGATCCATCTCGACCTCGGTGGTCAGGAAGAAATGTGGAATCGGGCCAATCGACGTCACCAACCGCTTCGCGATGATCCGCCGGATCTCAGTAACCGGTTCGTCGTGGTATGCGGAAGGCTGTCCGGGCTCGCGTTTGGCCACTTGCGCACTGCTGACGGCGCGCAGATGACTCTTGGGCTGCCGCGCAGCCGCAGACGCGGATGCTCCACTCATTAACCCTTCAACGTCTCTTTTGATAATCCTTCCACCTGGGCCACTGCCACTAATAGAACGTAAATCGATACCTGACTCCGCAGCCATTCGGGCTGCAAGTGGAGAAACAATAAGACGGCCGCCGGATGCTGCCTCCGCGGGTTTGGCCGCTCCCTGGCCGTTACCACCTGCGTTATCCGTTGTGGCAGCAGTAGCCGCTGCGGGCTTCGCTTCAACGGGCTCTGTTGTTTCCGATTCTTTCGGCTCCGAGCGTGGGCTCGCCTCAGCAGGTGCACTCGAACCACTCTTGCTTTCAAGCGCGGAAATATCTTCGTCCGGTTCGCCGATGATGGCAATCACCTGGCCCAAAGGCGCCGATTCGCCTTCCTGGATCAGAATCTTGCGCAGCACCCCATTGCCGAGTGCCTGCATCTCCATCGTGGCCTTGTCAGTATCGATTTCGGCGAGCGGCTCGCCCATCGACACCTTGTCGCCTTCCTTCTTCAGCCAGCGAGAGAGTTGGCCCTCTTCCATCGTTGGAGAGAGCTTCGGCATTATTACCTGAGTGGCCATTCAAACCTCGTAATTGGTAAATGATGAATGGAAAATCGTAATCGTCAATGGTAGATAGCGATCATGCGGCACGTTCGAGTCCAAGAGACGGCATCTCTTCTTACCATTTACCGTTTACCATTTACCATTCACTCCATATAAGCGACTTCGCGAACGGCAGCGACAATCTGGTCTACATTAGGTATCGCGAGATCCTCCAGATTCTTTGCGTAGGGCATCGGCACGTCGGCGCCTGATACCCGTTTCACGGGCGCATCGAGATAGTCAAATGCTCGTTCCGTGATTTCGATACTGATCTCAGCCCCAACACCGCAAAACGGATGTGACTCCTCAGCCACCACCACCCGGTTCGTCTTCTTTACCGATTCGATAATCGTGCCGATGTCGAGGGGTCGAATGGTTCGCGGATCAATGACTTCACATGAGATGCCCTGCTTCGCAAGTTCATCCGCAGCCTTTAGCGCGATGGGCACTGTCAAAGACCGAGCCACAATCGTCGCGTCCGTTCCTTCGCGCTTAATATCGGCAACTCCGAGGGGCACGATGAAATCAGGATCGTCCGGAACCTCGCCTTTGTTGCCATACATTCTTTCCTGCTCGATGAATATGACGGGATCGTCGTCGCGGATAGCTGACTTGAGCAAACCTTTGGCGTCTGCTGGGGTTGAGGGCATCACCACTTTCAGGCCAGGGAAGTAGGCATACCACGATTCGAGCGCCTGCGAGTGTTGAGACCCAACCTGAAAGGCCGAACCACCTGGGCCACGGAAAACCATTGGAATATTAAACTGGCCTCCCGACATGTAGAGCATCTTCGCTGCCGAGTTGATGATCTGGTCCGTGGCCAGAATGGAAAAATTCCAGGTCATGAACTCGATGATCGGACGCAGCCCCACCATCGCAGCGCCAACACCAAGGCCTGCGAAACCTAGTTCTGTAATTGGGGTATCTATGACGCGTTTAGGGCCGAGTTCCTGGAGCAAACCCTTAGTAACTTTGTAAGCGCCCTGATATTCAGCGACCTCCTCGCCCATCAGGAAAACGCTTTCATCGCGCAGCATCTCTTCACGCAAAGCTTGATTGAGCGCCTCGCGAATTGTCATTACAGCCATCTGTTGTTCCTCGATCAGTTGTTTTAGCGCTTGCCTGGTTCGATCGGACTTGCGTAAACGTCTGTATAAAGTTCTCCCGGATCCGGGAGCGGACTTTCCTCGGCAAAGCGGAGGGAGTTCTCAACCTGTTCACGAACCTGCGCTTCGATGTCTTCGAATTCTTTGTCTGCCATTACGCCTTCCTCTTTCAAACTGGCAGCAAAAAGCTTGATGGGATCGCGCTCCTGGTGGCGCTCGATTTCTGCGCGCGTGCGGTAGTTGCCCGGATCCGACATGGAATGGCCCATGAACCGGTAGGTGCGCACTTCGAGCAGCGTGGGAAGATAGTTTTTACGGGCACGCTCCACGGCCCGTAGCGTCGCTTCGCGAACGGCCAGCACATCCATTCCGTCCACAAACTCGGAAGCCAGGTCGTAGGCACAGGCCTTTTCAGAGATGTCGTGTGAAGACATCGCGCGCTGGAGCGACGTGCCCATCCCGTATTGGTTGTTTTCGCAGATATAAATACAGGGCAGTTTCCATAACTGGGCCATGTTCAACGACTCGTGAAATGCACCCTGGTTGACTGCTGCTTCGCCAAAGAAACAAAGCGTGACTTGATCGGTGCCTTTGTATTTCGAAGCAAAGGCAACACCGGTGGCCAGTGCGATCTGGCCGCCGACAATCGCGTGTCCGCCAAGAAAGTTTACTTCCTTGTCGAACATATGCATCGACCCGCCCTTGCCCTTCGAGCAACCGGTTGCTTTGCCGAAGAGTTCCGCCATAACTGATTCCGGCGTCATTCCCTTGGCGATAGCGTGAGCGTGCTCCCGATAACTCGTCAGTACGTAATCATCCTTGCGGATGGCGGAGATCGCTCCGATTGCCACAGCCTCTTGCCCAATATACAAATGGCAGAAACCGCCTATTTTCCCAGCGCTATAAACTTCCGCGGATTTTTCCTCGAATCGCCGGGCGAGGACCATCTGATGATAAATGGTCACCAGCGTTTCTTTATCCAATGTTGCAATGCGGCTCTTCTGTTCAGCCTTGACCTGCTGTTGCTCCTTTCGGAGTTCACCGGTGTCCGCCACAGCCGCCGAATCTCGATCCAAAACGCCGGTAGCGCTCTTCTCGTCTGCTCCACGGCGCGAAGGCTCCGGCGCGCGTTTTCTCATTTCGGAATTTGACTTTGCCACAGGCAGCGCTTTCGACTAATGAACCGCCCCGACGGGCGGATCGGAAATGACGAAATCTTATTTGGGTTTGAATTGATGTCGGGGCCGATTATACGCAGGTTTGCTACGACGTGCAAAAATGCCTATTGCCAGCCTTGTTGCGGGAACTTACGTGAACCTAAGCCAAGTCAGTGCATACAAAAAAGCGCACTCCGCAATTCGCGAAGTGCGCTTCAGTAAACAGGTCACTTATGCCTATCTGAAAGCGTCGAGTGAAGTCACTGGGCTATTGGAGAGATTGATAACTGTCTTGCGCGTGTGCTTGTTGGCCTGCATCTTCCGAGCCGCAGCAGTCAGCAATTCTTCGGTCGTGTCGCCGTCATCCGGAAAGCAAGCCACGCCCACGCTGATACCTATTCGCTCAAACTTGTCGGCGCGCACGGTAAACTTCTGAGCTTCCACCGCATTTCGAATACGTTCGCCAACTGACACCGCGACCTGGCCTGACGCCATCGGCATGATCGCGACAAATTCGTCTCCTGCGTAGCGAGTCAGAATATCCATTTGCCTGAGTTCTTTTCGGATCACCGCGCTGATGCTGGCAAGTACACGGTCACCGATGGCATGCCCATATACGTCATTGATGCGTTTGAAATCGTCGATGTCCATGCTCACCACAGCCAGTGATTCATTGCTCATGCGCTGGCATTCGGCTATCCGTTGCTCCAGCATCATGTAAAAACCACGAGCGTTTGGAAGCTCGGTTAGCGGGTCGACGAGCGCACTCTCTTTCGTTTTCTCGAAAGTAATCGCATTGTTAAGAGCGGTGGATGCATGCTGACAAACAGATTCCAGCAGCCGCACATGTTCCGTGGTATACGACGTCCGGCTCCTGGAGTAGAGGGAAATGGCGCCAAAGGCACCGTCTTCACGCAGCAAAGGCGACACAAGCACGCCACGATAGCTCTTGGCCAATTCCTCTGGCATGCCTACCAGATCCAAATCGGGCGACGCATTGCACATCGATCGCGAGTTTGCTATGACCCAGCCGGTAATTCCGTCGCCAACATTCATGCGGCGCTTATTGAACGCCTCCGATTGCTCTCCCGCGACATGAGCTGCGATTGCCTTCCCGTTTTTCTCATCGACAACAAAGATAACGCAGGTGTCGAATGGCACTATGGCGCGAAGTTTGTTGGAGACTAACGTGACCGTGTCGTTAAAGTTCAGGGACGAACCGATAGTTTGGGCGATCTCATGAAGAGCAAATACTTCACGCTGTGCTTCGGTGATCGATCTGAAGCCGGCAGTATCATCCGCCGCGCCCATAACATTCGATGCCAGACCGGCATCTGGTTTGGTCTCGGTCCGGTAGTCATCTTCGGCAATTTCTGAGGCGACCTGTTCCTGAATATCTTCAGCGTCGATCAACCGGTCAAACTCTTCGACGTGCTCAATGAATTTCTCCACTACCCTGGGATCAAAAGCGTTTCCGGCCATATTTTTTAACAGCGCCAACGATTCCTCACGCTTCATGCCTTTGCGGTAAGGACGATCACAGCGCGTGGCATCATAGAAATCGACTACCGAAATAATCCGGGCGACCAGGGGAATACCTTCGCCACGGAGACCTTTCGGGTAACCGCTCCCATCCCACTTCTCGTGGTGGTAACGCACGATGTCCTCGACCGGGTAAGGGAAATTGACCCGCTTAAGGATGTCGCCTCCGACGGTCGGATGGATCTTCATCTTTGCAAATTCAGCCTCGGTTAGCTTGCCCGGCTTGTTAAGGATGTACTCAGGCACCGCGAGTTTCCCGATGTCGTGCAATAAGGCACCAGCAAAAAGCGCCTGTAGCTCTGTGCTTTTGACTGTAAGCAGCTTTCCCATTTCGGACGCGTAAATCTGCGTGCGTCGGACGTGTCCGTGAGTGGTCTGGTCCTTCGCGTCAATCGCAATGGCCAGCGACTCAATCGTATTCATGTGAATCGTTGCCATCTCTTCCACGTGTCTTCGCTGCTCAGCCTCGGCTCGCCGCACTTCGTTTAGCCGTTTCTCGTTAAATCGATAAAGCAAATGCACAAGTCCGGTTATCAGTAACCCGAGTAGAACCGACGGGATGCCGCCGCCCTTAAGGGCCGAATAGAAAAACACAGCTGAAGCTGCGCCGGCGACCTGCGTGGTTAACGTCCAAACCAAACTTTCCTTAGAAGGAACCTCGCGCGGTTTTCCATCAATGAAACTCAAAAGGTAGACAGTAGCCAGCGTGCTGAGGAAGTACTGAAGGACCGCGAGGACGCAAAGAGGCACCAGAAAGACATTCAGAGGAAGACCGCCGCCCGCGTCATGAGAAAGGTTCTCCGCAAAAAGGTCGGCAAGAAAACCGTAACACGATGCTGAAATGAAGGTCGAGATAACCGCGATCGCTGTGGTTGAAATTACTTCTCTGCGGCTTGCTAAGCCGTAAGTGGAAACCAATCCTACGATAGCTGCCAGCAGCGTGGCCGGGCCGGCTGCGTTTGCCGGTGGTACTGCATAGAGAATGACTGCGAGAAATACGAGCGCATCGGCCACGGACTTACGACTCTGACTAACGCCGACAGTACTGGTGATGGAGACAGTGAAGCGGCTGGCGGCGAGGGTTAAGACAAGCAGCACGAGCCATAACAAGAGGCCGGCGCTCGTGAAGAAGGGAAGCGTGGCCGTGGAGATCAGAGACGTGAAAAGGAGGCCAAGGGCTATCAGACAGATGCTGATTAATAACAGTGGACTCGTCCAGGTCCTTGTATTGGTCATTATGTTGGTTCCTAATTCCGGGCTGGGAAACCCATTCAAAGCGGGCGTGTTCTTGGTGGAGGCGCTGGGCGCCGGAGCGGAAAAGCGTTAGTTAAGGAGACGGATTATCTTCGGGGAGGTTGGCTATGTGCCAACATTGTTTGGCACAGCGGTAAAGATAACTGTTTCAACAGCTTGGAGTCAAGGTTTGGGCAAGTTTTAGAGGGGGTTTTGCATGCGCGCGCGGCCCGTCGCACATCGACAACGCAGGAAAGATAGATTTCGAACGCTGTTAGTTCGCTATTGCCACCGTGATTTGGAGTTGTGAAGCCAACTCCGAGGCCGTGTTTACCGGCTGTTTGCAGGTAAAACTCTCACATACATAAGCGGTGGCCTGGTTGTCTAGTTGTGGCCGATCCCGAAGGAGGGGACTCAGCTCGGGCGCGGCTGTGTCGCCCGGAGCGGCCATCGCGACGACTTTGTTAGGCAGGTACGTTTGCCAAACCTCTTTTTGAAGCGCTCGTGTATCTTCCGACGCGGGCGATCCGATTATCGCAATCTCTTTCGGCTTCCCGAGATGGAAATCCAGAGCGCACAGCAGGCGGCCGAAGCCCGATGGATAGCGACCCGCTGCGGCCGCCGTCAAACGAAGAATTGTGGCTGCTCGACGTCGATAGTCAGCGTTGTCGGTCAGCAAACCAATACGTAACAAGACTTCAGCAGCGACGGAATTACCGGATGGTGTGGCGTTATCAAAGAAATCCTTGGAGCGCACGATCAGCTCCTCGTGACTCTGTCCCGTGTAGAAAAACCCGCCATCCTGTTCATCCCAAAACTCTCTGATCATTGTTTCAGTTAGAGCTAACGCTTCTTGCAGCCAGGGAAGCTCTCCGGTGGTTTCGAACAGAGTAAGCAATCCGTCGATAAAAAAGGCGTAGTCTTCCAGATAAGCGTTGAGCTTCGCCTGTCCGTCTTTATAGGTCCGAAGCAGCAAGCCATCCTTTCGGAGGTTATCGAGTATGAAGCGTGCATTGCGTCGAGCAACGTTTGTGTAGTCCGCGCGGCCCAGAATGACTCCTGCCTCCGCGAAGCTCGCCAGCATAAGACCGTTCCACGCTGTCAGTACTTTTTCGTCTCGAGCGGGTTTGATTCGTCGCTCGCGCACGTCGAACAATTCTTGACGACCCCTGACTAGAGCTTCTCTTAGTTGTTCTTCAGTTACTTTCTGAGCGCGGGCTACGTCCTCCCGGCTGCGCGTAACGTTGAGAATACTCTCACCCTCGAAATTACCTTCATCGGTGACGTTGTAATACGCCGCGAATAATGCCGCATCGGCTTTACCGAGATGTTGCTCAACCTCGCTTAGACTCCAAACGAAGAATTTTCCTTCGACACCTTCCGAATCCGCATCTTGCGTGGAATAAAAACCGCCGGCTGCATCTGTCATTTCGCGCACAACATAGTCGAGCGTTCCCTCGGCGACGTTCCTGGCACGTTCGTCACGCGTCATCTGGTAATGATGCAGATAGAGTCTGGAAAGCAGAGCGTTGTCGTACAGCATCTTTTCAAAATGTGGAACGAGCCAGCGGGCATCCGTCGAGTAGCGATGAAAGCCTCCGCCCAAATGATCGTAAATGCCGCCCTCGGCCATTTTCCGGATGCTATGCCGCACAATCTCCAAAGCCTGCGGCTCAGCCGTGCGGTAGAAGTGATGCAGCAAGAACTCGAGGGCCATCGCCGGCGGAAACTTAGGCGCGCCTCCGAAGCCGCCGTTAGTTGAATCGTAGTTTCTAATCATTCCGCGGTAGGCTGAGTCGAGTAGTAGCTCCGTAGTTAACGCCTGACTTGATTCGCTCGTCGCTGTCGCACGCTTTAATTCGGCAAGGACCGAATCTGCCGTTTGCTTTATGTCGTCGGGCCGTTCTTGATAAGTCGCCGCCAAACTGACCAAAACCCGCGGGAAGCCAGGCATGTTGTAGCGGTCCTCAGGCGGAAAATAAGTGCCCGCGTAAAACGGAACGCCGTCTGGAGTAAGAAACACAGTCATGGGCCAACCCCCGTGGTGGGTCATCATTTGGGTCGCGCTCATGTAAATCTGATCCAGATCCGGCCGCTCTTCGCGATCGACTTTGATATTAACGAAGTTGTCATTCATTAATTTTGCAATCGCTTCGTTCTCAAACGATTCGTGCTCCATCACATGACACCAGTGGCAAGCGGAGTAGCCGATGCTCAAAAGGATCGGCTTCTGTTCGCGACGGGCAATCTCAAACGCTTCTTCACCCCACGGGAACCAATCCACAGGATTGTGCGCATGTTGCAAGAGATAAGGGCTGGTTTCTCTAGCGAGGCGGTTTGTGTGAACAGGAGCGGCCACTACGTTGTTCTCAACTTTCGGGATTGAAAACATTCTACCTCTCCTCAACGGTCCGTGCTAAATGGTCGAAGTGTCGTGAAGTCAGTAAACCTCGCGAAACAGGTATACAGAGTACAAGCTTTAGCTTGCATGGTCGGGAAGAAACTTGTCTCCGTGGAAGCGAAGAAGCAACCTGAAGGTTGTACTCTGAACACCTGTGAGTATCGTCGACAACTTTGCTATACTCGGCAAAACTGAATGGTCATTCATTTTTCAGAACAGGACTAATTGATGGAACGCGAAACTTTGGAGATGGATGTAGTGTTTGTGGGCGCGGGTCCGGCTAACCTGAGCGGCGCGCTGCATCTTGCCCGGTTGATAAAGGCTTACAACGACGACGTCGCCTCAGGAAAGCGCGGGGGCAAACCACTTGGAGACGTCGAGATTGGGGTGATCGAGAAAGGCGCGTCAGTAGGAGCGCATATCCTCTCAGGCGCCGTGATGGATCCGAAGGCCCTCAGGGAGTTGATGCCTGATTTTGTTGAGCAGGGCGCCCCGCTGGAATCACCTGTCAACGAAGATTACTTTCTTTATCTAACCAAAAGCCGCGCGATCAAATCGCCAATCACGCCGCCGCCTCTAAAGAATCACGGTTATTACATCGTGTCGCTCAATCGACTCACCGCCTGGCTTGGAGAGAAATGCGAGGAGGCGGGTGTCAATATCTTCCCGGAGTTTCCTGGAGCCGATTTGCTCTACGATGTGGACGACGCGGTGGTGGGAGTGCGGACCGGCGACAAGGGTATCGATAAGGAAGGGAAGCGGAAGGCTAACTTTGAGCCGGGTGTCGACCTTCGTGCCAAAGTGACCGTCCTCGGCGAGGGCCCAAGAGGGTCGTTAACCAAGCAACTGGTCCAACGCCTCAACCTGGACGATGGACGCGAGCCCCAGGTCTACAGCATCGGCGTGAAGGAGCTTTGGGAGCTGCCCGATGATCGCTATCCCACCGGAAGAGTTACTCACACGCTCGGTTTTCCGTCCGACTCAAACACCTATGGCGGCGGCTGGATCTACGGAATGCAAAACCGGATTTTGAATATCGGTTACGTGACGGGCCTCGACTACAAAGACCCACTACTTGATCCGCACGCCGAATTTCAGAAATTCAAACTCCATCCGTTCGTGCGTCAACTGCTCGAGGGTGGCAAGATGATTCGCTACGGAGCGAAGACCATCGCAGCCGGCGGGTACTTCGCGATGCCGCGGATCTATGCCGATGGCGTTTTGCTGGTAGGCGACTGCGCGGGTTTTCTCAACTCACAAAGGTTGAAGGGAATTCACTCGGCTATTAAGAGCGGCATGCTGGCGGCCCAGGCGATCTTCGAGGCGCTCCTGACCGGAGATTACTCAGCGAAACAGCTTCAGCGTTATGAGCAACTGGTGAACGAAAGTTGGATCATTCCGGAGTTGCGGAAGGTCAGGAATTTTCACGCGGGTTTCAAACACGGGCGCTGGCTGGGGCTTGTAAACACTGGTCTTCAGTTCATTACGGGCGGACGTTCATGGGGAATTCTGGAACGCGCGAAGGCAGAGGCCGGTCATGAGGAGATGAGGAAGCTGTCGGCCTACGGATATCGCGGCGACAACATCGAACAGCGCTATGACGGACTTAAGTTTGACGGCACAATCGCTTTCAACAAACTAACCGATGTTTACCATGCCGCGGTCGGCCATAGCGAAGACCAGCCCAGCCATCTTCACGTTCTCGATATGAACATCTGTGCGACGCGGTGTGTTGAGGAGTATGGAAATCCCTGCCAGCGCTTCTGTCCGGCGGCAGTCTATGAAATGGTTGACGACAGCGAACGGGGCCGACGGAAGTTGCAGATCAACTTCTCAAACTGCGTCCATTGTAAGACCTGCGACATCATGGATCCTTACCAGATCATCAACTGGGTGACTCCGGAAGGTGGCGGCGGGCCAGACTACAAGGGCATGTGAGGCCCGCCCTACTCTTTGGGTTCATCGTCGTTGGTATGAACCTCGAAATTGACGCGGCCGCGCATCACTTCTTCCAAAGCAATACGCGTGTTCTTATGTTTCACCGCGTCGATATCGATACGGGGCCGCGCGCCTCGCTGAAGCTGCTTGCTTCTCTTTGCCGCCAGAATAATGAGTCGATACTTCGAATCGATCTCAGGCGCTTCCGTTTCCTCTGCTGCATCATTCACTTCATCATTTGCTGTCATGAGTAGTAGTGCTCCTCCCGATACCATCAAAGGGCCAGTAGTTCAGAGTTCAACCTTTAGCTTTGTGAATTCAACCGAGCAAGCTAAGGCTTGAACTCTGAACCACTCGCTTCCAATCAAAACGTTTTAGTTTGACTCATCAAGTTCTTTGGCAGTGAAGGCTTCAACCCGCTGCCTTACTCGCGGTTCCTGCCGGGTGAGTCGAGCTCGTTCCGCACAGACTATCGAAGCAAGTTGTTCCGCCGCTTGGTCTAGGTCGTCATTAATAATTACGTACTGAAAATTTGAGTAATGTTGCAATTCCGCTGGGGCATTACGCAATCGCAGCGCAAGTTCCTCATCGGAGTCTGTTCCCCGGGCCAACAGGCGTTCGCGCAGAGTCTCGAACGAAGGAGGCAAGATGAAGATGCTGACGGCATCCTCGACCAACGACCTTACACTTGCCGCGCCCTGGACATCCACCTCAAGGATGATGTCGCGGCCTTCAGAAATCTCACGGGTAACCTGCCGGTGGGCAGTTCCGTAAAGTTTGCCGTGCACGTGCGCCCATTCGAGAAACTCCCTAGCGTCCACCATTTCCTCGAATTTTTGGCTGTCAATGAAGAAATATTCGCGGCCGTCCACCTCTCCACTTCGAGGAGCCCTGGTGGTGAACGAAACAGAATAGCTAAGGTTCGTTACCTTATTCAACACGCGGCGTATTAACGTCCCTTTGCCGCCGCCTGAAGGTGAACTCACGACGAACAGAATCCCGCGGGCTCCCGTCGTGCGAATAGTTGAATCCGTCTCTGTTTTTGATTCGTCTATTTCACTCAACATTCTGGACCTGCTCGCGAATCTTCTCCACTTCAGCCTTAATGGCCAGCGCCGTTTCTTTAATAGATAAATCTGTCGACTTCGACAAGGTCGTGTTCGCTTCACGGTTAAGTTCCTGAAGCAAGAAGTCGAGCATCTTTCCCGTTTCGCCGGATGAGTTGAGCGCCTCGCGAAACTGCGATAGATGGCTGCGCAAGCGCACCATCTCTTCGCTGACGTCGCTCCGATCTGAAAGATAAGCGACTTCCTGGGCCAACCTGCCCTGGTCCACTTCAACTAATGGGCCAGTGCGGCTGAGCAGCTCTGCGATTCGCTTTTGCAGACGCAACTGGTAAGCATCCACTAATCCAGCGGCGGCGTTTTCTATTGTGGGAATGAGCTTCTCGATCTTCTCGATTCGCTCGGCCATTTCGCGTTGCAGCGCCTCACCCTCCTGGGCCCTCATCTTCTCGAGTTCCTCTAGCGCGCCCGCAACAGCCTGCTCGATGCCGGCTGCAACTTCGTCACTCAGCCCATCGCGCGCGGGTTGCAGCGCTCCCGGCAAACGCGCCAGCACATTAATGTCCAACTCGCCGCCGATGTTGAATTCAGTTTGCATTGCCCGCAAAGCACTGACATAGCCTGCGATGAGAGGCCTGTTCACCTCATAAGCCGTCTGGGCTGTCTTTTCGAAACCTATGTTGACATCAACGCGTCCACGAGAAAGTCTGGAAGTAATCTGTCGCTTGATAGCCGGCTCCAAAGATGAAAGCTCGCCGCCAAGACGTAAATGAACGTCAAGAAAGCGATTGTTCACCGTCTTCAGATCTACGGACACCGAGAAGTGTTCGCCTATCGCCGACCCGCGACCGTATCCTGTCATTGATTTCATAATTTAACCTGCAAGATCTCCGCTTGGTCGGAATACAGAAGTCAGAAGTCAGAATATAAGCATCAGCACGAGCAATTCTTTTCTCTTTTCTGACTCCTGTATTCTCTCTCCTGTTTTCTGAGTTCCATGTAAGTTTCAACTATTAATGGTCATCTCTTCCTCTTCATCAGCAAACTGAAGCTCATACAACTTTCGATATTGCCCACCTTTTGCCAGTAGTTCGGAGTGTTTGCCAAACTCCGTGATGCGGCCGGCCTCCATTACAACTATCGTGTCCGCCCTGCGAATCGTCGATAACCGATGGGCGATGACTACTGTAGTGCGGTTGCGTACCAGATTCGCGATTGCTTGTTGCACGAAGCGTTCTGACTCGGCATCCAGTGCGGAAGTCGCCTCGTCGAGTATCAGGACGGGTGCGTCAACCAGCAACGATCTGGCGATAGCCAGTCGTTGTCGCTGGCCACCTGAAAGAAATATGCCCCGTTCCCCCACAATCGTTTCATATTGTTGCGGCAACTCCATGATGAAATCATGCGCAAAGGCAATCCGTGCCGCTTCCTCAATTTCAGCCTGCGTAGCGTCAGGTTTTCCGTAAGCAATGTTGTGACGTACCGTGTCATTAAACAAAACTGTTTCCTGGGTCACCAAAGCAATTTGACGGCGGAGACTCTCTATCGTCGCATCGCGTAGATCAACTCCGTCCCACGTAACACTGCCGGAAGTGGGATCGTGAAAACGCGGCAGTAGTTTTGTTAGCGTCGACTTGCCGCCTCCAGATTCCCCAACCAACGCTACCATCGTGCCTGCAGGAATTTTGAGACTTACTTCCCGCAATACGGATCGCTCTTCGTTCGCGTATCCGAAGGAGACGTTTCGCAACTCGATCTGATGGGCAAGCGGTTTGAGCCTGACCGCATCCTGTTTTTCCGGCAGCTCATCGTGCTCATCCATGATTTCCCAAACGTGCTGGGCGGCGGCAAGAGCCTGTTCCATGTTGTTCTGCAAACGCGAAAGCTTTCGCATCGGGTCGTAGCTGCGAAACAGGAAAATCAGAAAAGTCACAAAATGGGCCGCTGTCATCCGGCCGGCGACGATCTCACGTTGGCCGAAATACAGCAGAAATATTATGAAGACTACGCCGATGGTCTCGATTACCGGCGGCGAGAGACCGGAAATCTTAGCGGCGCGCAGGTTGGCGCCGACAATTCGTTTCGCTACTTCCGTGAAACGCACCGACTCGCGGGCCTCACCACGGTATGCCTTTACGATGGTTTGATTCGACAGCGCTTCCTGGGCCGTATCTGTGAGCTCTTTGTTACCCTCAAAACTCTCCCGCGCGAGGTTGCGAAGTGCGGTGCCAAATTTTGCGGTCAGTACCGCAACAATGGGAGCGATGATCAAGGAGCCAAGCGTCAGGCGCCAGCTAAAATAAAACGACGCCGTCAGAAACGCGATCAAGGTGAAACTCTCGCGCAGCATATCGCGCAGAGTGCTCGCTACTGCTGCCTCGATCGCAGCGGCGCTCGAGACCAGCCGGGAGACGAGATAATTGGTTCGGTGGCGTTCGAAGAAACTGGCGGATTGCGACAGCAGATGGCTGTAGAGATCCTGCCTGAGCTTAAGGACCGCGGATTGGCCCACACGGGCCATCAGGAACGTGGAGAAGTATTCGGCGACCCCTTTAGCCAGGGTAAACGTAAGCAACAGAATCGAGATTGTTTGCCAGGCGCCTATACCCGATTCCGGAATGATTCTTTGCAGGCCAAAGAGCGTCGGTGTGCGGTGGCCTACCTGGGCCAGGGCTTGATCCAGAATAGGTACTATCAGGGCGCCGATTGCGCTTTCCAACAGTCCTACGATCAACATCGCAAGCGTCGCCAGCGCGAAGGTTCCCCGGTGAGGCTTCAAATACCTAAGCAGTCTTCTGAGATCGCGCATCAGCTCTGGTCAATCAACGCTTGCGACAGTTTCTGTTAGTCGCTTGTCACGAATTAAGGAAGGATTTGTACGGCGTAACGGCAAAGGCCCACTATACTTACGCCCGCTTCGTCGCGTCAATCCGCGCGACAGCAGAGAGTCTGAGGAATTTGTGATGGTTTTCGCGACATTAAATCGGCCCTTGAGAAGGAAGAGGAACCGTTGTGACCTCGCGGTAAGGAAGGTGGGCTTGCCCCCGCTATTCCACTCGCCACTACAATCGGGAAGGATAATGAGCCCTTCATTCAGCAATCTTGAAGTTACATGCATGAAACCGAGGTAATCAACGAAGAGCGGGGGCAAGCCCACCTTTCTTACCTCGAGGTCATAACGGTTCCCCTAAAACTGGGTCACCTCAATGCGACCGGTTTCGGTAGCGGCACGGATTATTCCGCGGCCAGACTTTTCTTAGACCACACTTAAGAAACTGAGCTATAATCCGGCGCGTCAATAACAATCCCCGAACCCCAGACTGGATCGAAAACAAACTTGGTACAGACACCACCAGTAGCGAGCAAGTACGCCGGAAAACGGCTCTTGATCGTCGATGACGATGCTGACATGCGGTTGTTGCTGGCTGAATATTTCCGCCGGCTGGGGTTTCAGGTTGTAGAACACGAAAGCGGTGCTGCAGCTCTGGAACCCGCGACCACAGGGAAGTTTGATTGTTTTATCTTCGACGTCTCGATGCCGGGAATGACAGGCTTTGAGCTGCTGAAACGTGTCCGCGACAGGGGCATACAGACGCCGGCGTTGTTTCTAACAGCGCACGATGCCCTTGACTACAAGGTCGCCGGCTACGAATCAGGCGGCGACGATTACCTGGGCAAGCCTTTCAGTCCTCGTGAATTGGAATATCGCGTTGAAGCTTTGCTCAGAAGGACCAGTGTGATCCAACCCGGCACTGATGAAGATCGTGTCGAAGTCGGCGACCTGGTAGTTGATAAACGACGTCACGAGGTAGTCAGGCAAGGCGTTCGAATCGATCTAACGCCGCTGGAGTTTCAGATTCTCGAGTTGTTGGCGTCGGAACCCGGACGCGCATGGTCGCGTAACGCTTTGCTGGATAGAGTTTGGAGCACGGAGTATGAGGGCTACCAACGGAATATCGATCCGCATATCAACCGGCTCCGCAAAAAGCTCGAGACAGATCCAAAGAACCCACGCTATGTGCTAACCGTTCGCGGCGTCGGTTATAAGCTTAACGAAGCCCCGTAACTCGCAACGTCGACGTAACGCAAACTGTGAGTTTGGGGACGAA